>DASUME010000523.1:0-5795 GCA_036277895.1 Polyangiales bacterium | reverse complement strand
CCACGTAGCGCACGCGGCCGAGGAGATCTCCAGCGGCACCGCCGACCTCTCGCGTCGCACCGAGCAGCAGGCCGCTTCGCTCGAGGAGACCGCGAGCACGATGGAGGAGATGACCGCCACCGTGAAGCAGAACGCGGACAGCGCACGCCAGGCCAACCAGCTGGCGATGGGCGCGCGTAGCGTGGCCGAGAAGGGCGGCTCGGTGGTGCAGCAGGCCGTGACCGCGATGGAGGAGATCAACAAGTCGAGCGCCAAGATCGCCGACATCATCGGCGTGATCGACGCGATCGCGTTCCAGACCAACCTGCTGGCGTTGAACGCAGCGGTCGAGGCGGCGCGAGCGGGGGAACAAGGCCGTGGCTTCGCGGTGGTCGCCTCCGAGGTGCGTAACCTGGCGCAGCGCTCGGCGACGGCAGCCAAGGAGATCAAGACGCTGATCAAGGACTCCACCAGCAAGGTGGAAGATGGCAGCTCGCTGGTGAAGCAGTCCGGCGCCACGCTGGCGGAGATCGTCGGCTCGGTGAAGAAGGTGGCCGACATCGTCGGCGAGATCTCGGCGGCCTCGCAGGAGCAGAGCACCGCGATCGAGCAGGTCAACACCGCGATCACCAAGATGGACGAGTCGACGCAGCAGAACTCGGCGCTGGTGGAGCAGACGGCGAGCGCCGCCGCCTCGCTGGCCAAGCAAGGCAGCGAGCTGATGGACGCGGTCAGCCAGTTCCAGACCGACGATCAAGAAGAGCGCCAGGAGTCGCGAGCGCGCCCCAAGGCCGCCAAGGCGGCGCCGAAGCCGGCCCGTGCTCAGCCACCACCTCCAGCGCGCAGCGCCCCCAAGAAGCCAGCCAACGGAGTGGCTGGGCGAGCCGAGGACGAAGACGGGTTCGTGGAGTTTTAAGTGAGCGTAGCGAGCATGGAGGTGGTGGAGAGCGCGGGCTACACGCTGAATGGCGAGCAGTTCGAGCGCTTCCGCGCGTTCGTGCGCAAGAAGGCCGGCATCGCGCTGCGCGACGAGAAGAAGCAGCTGGTCTGCTCGCGGCTGACGAAGCGGCTGCGTGCGCTCTCGCTGAACACGTTCGACGAGTACTACACGTTGCTCGTGCGCGAGGGGGATCATGGCGGGGAGCTGGAGCAGCTGCTCAACGTGATCACCACCAACAAGACCAACTTCTACCGCGAGGCGCACCACTTCACGGAGCTGGTCGAGCGGGTGGTGAAGCCGAAGCTCGACCACGACGGCACGCTGCAGCTGCGGATCTGGAGCGCGGGCTGCTCGTCGGGCGAGGAGATCTACACCGCGCTCTGGTCCGTGCTCGACGCGGTGCCAGGCTGGGAGCGCAGCGACATCCGCGCGCTGGCCAGCGACCTCGACACGGACGTGCTCGCGACCGGGGAGCGCGGCGTGTACGACGAGGCCTGCCTCAGCGACGTGCCGGCCGAGATCGCGCGCCGCTGGCTGATCCGCGGTAGTGGCGAGAAGGGCGGGCTGGTGCGCGTCAAGCGTGCGCTGCGCGAGCGCGTGCGCTTTCGGCGCATCAACTTCATCGATCCGCGGTGGCCGGTGAACGCGAAGTTCGACGCGGTGTTCTGCCGCAACGCACTGATCTATTTCGATCAGGACGTGCAGCGCGAGATCGTGTCGAGGCTGCTCTCGTACCTGAAGCCCGGGGGCTTCTTGTTCCTCGGCCACTCGGAGTCGATGGCGGGCGTGCGTCCGGACCTGAAGAGCTACGGCAAGACCGTGTACGAGCACCTGGGGGCAACCACGTGACTGCGATCGACGTCACGATCCGGATCGGTGGTGTGTTCGCCTCGGATCGGCCGTCGGTGGTGCGCACCGTGCTCGGCTCGTGCATCGCGGTCTGTCTGTTCGATCCAGTCTCGCGCGTGGGCGGCATGAACCACTACATGCTGCCCTCCAGTGAGGACGTGCTGCACTACGACGACCCTGCGCGCTTCGGGCTGCAGGCGATGGAGGTGCTGCTCGGCAACATGCAGCGGCTCGGCGCGCGGCGCGTGCGCCTGGTGGCCAAGATCTTCGGTGGCGCGCACGTCGTGGCGACCAACAGCGCGGACAACATGGTCGCAGTGCGCAACATCGAGTTCATCCGCGAGTACGTGCGCGAGGAGGGCCTGCAGGTGGTGAGCCAGGATCTGGGCGGCCACGCCCCGCGTGCGGTCCACTTCTACACGCACACCGGCAAGGCGCTGATGAAGCTGCTCGGCAAGAATGCGTCGCCCGAGATCGCGCAGGTCGAGCGCAAGGTCGTGCCGCGCGGCTCGATCCCCATGGACTCCGCCATCACCCTGTTCGATGACTAGGGGAGCGCTCCTGATGAGCAAAATTCGCGTCTTGATCGTCGACGACTCTGCGCTCGTGCGTCGGCTGCTGACCGAGGCATTGTCGCGCGATCCCCAGATCGAGGTGGTTGGCACCGCGCAGGATCCGTACGTCGCCAAGGACAAGATCAATCAGCTCAAGCCCGACGTGCTGACGCTCGACGTCGAGATGCCGCGTATGCACGGGCTCACGTTCCTCAAGCTGTTGCTCGAGCAGCGGCCGATGCCGGTGGTGATGGTGTCGTCGCTGACCGAGTCCGGGGCGGACACCACGCTGCAGGCGCTGGAGCTGGGCGCCGTGGACTTCGTGACCAAGCCGAAGCTGGACGTCTCGCAGGGCCTCGGCGAGCTGATGCCCGAGCTGGTGGCCAAGGTGAAGGCCGCTGCGCGCGTGAAGGTACGCAAGCGCAGCGGCGCAGCGCAGGACGCGCCGAAGCCGATCCCACGGCTGGCCAAGACCACCTACAAGATCATCGCGCTCGGCGCCTCCACCGGCGGCACCGAGGCGCTGCGCGACGTGCTGGCGGCGTTCCCCGCGGACTGCCCGGGCACGGTGATCGTGCAGCACATGCCGGAGCACTTCACGAGCGCGTTCGCGCGCCGCTGCAACGCCGCCGCCGCGCTGGAGGTGCTGGAGGCGAAGGATGGCGATCGCGTGATCCCCGGGCGCGCGCTGATCGCGCCGGGCAATCGCCACATGCGCCTGGTGCGCCTCGGTGCGGACTACGTGGTGCGCATCGATCAGAGCGAGCATGTGAATCGTCATCGACCGTCGGTGGACGTGCTGTTCGACTCGGTCTCCGAGTCGGCCGGCGCGAACGCCGTGGGCGCGCTGCTGACGGGCATGGGCGACGACGGCGCGCGCGGACTGTTGCGGATGCGCGAGGCGGGTGCGCACACGATCGCGCAAGATCAGGAGACCTGCGTGGTGTTCGGCATGCCACGTGAGGCGATCGAGCGCGGTGCGGCGATCCAGGTGCTGCCGCTGGGGGCAATCGCCTCGGCTGCGATCGCACACGCGGTGTAACGCCGGTCACTGCGACGACGTGTCGCAGCGGCAACGTGCCGCGCGCAGCGCTACAGTCCGAGAATGCGCTTCCTTACTTCGGCGATCCTCCTGCTGGCGAGCTGTGGCGACGACGCGCCGAGCCCTGAGGTGGACGCCGCCACGAGCGTGCTCGATGCGGGCCTGCCCGATGCATCGAACGAGGTCGCGCGCGACGCCAACGTGCCGTTCGTGTGCGACGTGGTCGCGCCCACGTCCTGCCCGAGCCCTGCGCCGAAGTACGCCGACGTGCAGCCGATCTTCACCAAACAATGCGGCGTCTGCCACGGGCAAGACTGGACCGGCGAGTGGCCGCTCGACAGCTACAGCCACATCTCGGACTGGCAGGACGAGATCCGCTCCGAGCTCGTCACCTGCGCGATGCCGCCGGTCGACAGCGGCGTGATGATCCCGCTCGCGAGCCGCATGAAGATCCTGGAGTGGATTCGCTGCGGGCTGCCGCGTTAATCGTCTTTACTCGCTGCGCGGATGGTCGTAGGTGCAGGGCACATCCCCCTCCCCAGGAGACGTCATGCGCGTGAAACGCTTGATGAGTGCCTCGGTGTACGCCTGCACGTCGGACCAGTCGTTGGCCGAAGCGGCGAGCCTGATGTGGAAGCACGACGTGGGCTGCGTGCCGGTCGTCGATGGCGATCAGCGGCCGCTCGCGATGTTGACCGACCGCGACATCAGCATGGCCGCGTACCTGCGCGGCGTGCCGCTGGCGGAGATCGAGGTCGCGTCGGCAATGTCCTCGCGCGCGTTCACCTGCCACGCGCGCGACGACGTGCGCGACGCCGAGCGCACGATGATGGAGCAGCAGGTGCGGCGGTTGCCGGTCGTGAATGACGCCGGCGTGCTGCTCGGCGTGCTGTCGCTGAACGACATTGTGCTCGCCCGCACAGGCAGCGCGCTCCACAAGGTGCGCGAGCGCCTGCGCGGCCGCGTGATCGACACGCTGGCTGCGATCTCCCGCCACCGGCTGACCGCTCCAGCGGAGATCGACTAAGTTAGGCCTTCGGGGCCGCCTTCTCCTCCGCCCAGGCGTCGCGGTGACGCGCGGTGGGGAGGTGGCCCTCCCAGCACTCCACGGTGTCGAAGTACAGCGCGGTGCGCACGCGGTTGCAGGTCGACACGCTGCATGCGTAGTACTTCTGGCCGTACGCGATCGGCTTACGGCAGATACTGCACACCTTCCACACGCCGGGGTCCGCCATGGTGCGAGGATACGCGCAGCGGACGTGGGCGACCAGGCGCGCTACTTTCGGGGGCATGAGCTTCGGCAAGAACCCACACGTGGCCAAGGCACAGGCCGCAGAGCAAAAGGCAGAAGAAGCGGGCGATCCGCGCGCGCGCGAGCTGGCGCTACGCGAGGCGGCCCATCAGTGGGACCGCGCGGCCGGGCGTGAGAAGCCCGGCAAGGCGCGTACCGAGTACGAGCAGCACGCCGAGCGCACCCGCGCGCTCGCGGACGGCGCGGAGCCCGAGCCCGAGCAGGAGCCACCCGCGCGCTTGCTCAACTAGCGCCGCCGTGGACCGAGGTCTCCAGCGCGTCGGCCCACGCGCGCTGCACGGTCTCGATGTTTGCCGCCACGCGGATCTGGCCGCCGCCCACGAAGTACACGTCCGTGAACTGGTTGAAGTCCACGATCGCCGTGATGTGGTGCGCCGCGAGGCAGACGGCGTTGTGGTTGTTGTCTTCGAAGCGGAGCAACTTGGCCATCCCGTGATGCTCGCGCAGCCCGTCCCAGGATGCAATCGCCCCAGCCACGGTCTCTCAGGGCAGGGCGAGCGTGAACTCCAGCTCACCATGGCAGGCGCCGTTCACGAGCAGCTCCAGCTTGTGCTTGCCCGCGCGATACCTGCGCGTGGTGATCGGGCGGAACGAGTGCTGCTTGCGCAGCGTCAGGCGCTCGCCCTTCACGATCGCGCGCGACACCAGCTTGAACACCTTGCGCGACACGCGCTCGCCGGCGCCCGGGAACGTCAGGGCGTAGTCGATCACGAGCTGCTCGTTCGCCTTGCCCTCCAGCGTCGCCTCGAACACCAGCGTGTCGCCCACGCGGATGCGCTTCTTCTCGAGCTGCAGCGCGACCAGCTTCGCGCGCACCTTGGTGCTCACGCCGAACACCGCGAGCGCACCCGGGTGTCCAGCCTTGACGAGGTTACGCAGCGCGCGCTTGGCGATCGCCGGCGCATGCGGCAGGCCCTCGTCGATCCATGCGCGCACGGTGTCGATCACGAGCGTGGCATCGAGCCGAGCCAGGTCGTTGAGGTGGTTCGCGATCGAGGTGCGCACGTACTGCGACTCGTCGGCGCGTAGCGCGTGCAGCAGCGGCAGCGCGGGGTAGGGCTTCACCAACAGCGGCGCGGCGCGTGAGCCCCACGGCAAGAACGGACGCGTGCCCTCGCT
>DASUME010000522.1:0-8379 GCA_036277895.1 Polyangiales bacterium | reverse complement strand
TCATCGCCCACCCAGCAGCTCGTCCGCCGTGATCGAGCAGCCGCGCGCGACCGCCGCGCTGGCACGTCCGAGCAGGCGCAGTCCTTCGGGCTCCAGCACGCCGAGGTCTGCGGTCTGGATGCACGCCACCGAGTCGAAGTTGGCGAGGTCGTCGATGCGCACCAGGCCGGGCTCGCCGTGGGGCAGCGGCTGCAGCGTCTCGGGGTGCACCACGCGGACGCGCGTCCAGCCGGGCCACCACAGGTGCTCGCCGCGCGCGTACAGCTGCGACGACAGCTCGGTCATGCCGTACTCGGCGATGATCTGATCGGTGCCAAAGGTCCGTTGGAGTAGCGTACGCATCTCGTCGGCGGCGATCTCACGCGAGCGCCCCTTGAAGCCGCCGGTCTGCATGATGCGGCTGCCGGCGGGCAACGCGTAGCGCCCTTGCAGCGCGTCGAGCGCGTGCACGAACGCGAACGAGGTGCCGAGCAGCGCGACCGGCATGTTCGCCTCGACCGAATGTGCGAGCCGCGCCTCGAGCCGCTCCAGCTCGGGACCCTGCACCGGCCACACGTGCGAGGAGCCGTCGTCGCCGAACCACTCGACGAAGCGGGACAACATGTAGGAGAGCGACGAGTCCGGCAGCTCGCGCTCGTGCGGCGCCAGGATTAACAGCGCCATGCGCTCGCGATCCGGGAACAACGCGTGACGCGCCGCCGTGCGTGCGGCCGCATCGTAGAGTGAGAGATCCTGGAAGGCGTGGCTGCTGCGCGCTTCCTGCGTGGTGCCCGAGCTGCGGAAGGTGAGGATGTCTTCGGCTTCGGGCCGGCTCGAGATGCGTGCGAAGCGGAACGCGTCCGTCGGCAGTGCGGGCATGTCGCCGCTGCGTTGCGCCACGTAGCGTGCGTAGGGCGGCACGTGGGCGCGTTGGTAGTCGAAGAGCTCGCGGAGGAGGGCATCGCGCGCGGTGTCGTCGCGCTTGCCGTCGGCAAGGCGCTCGATCAGTTGCTCGATGCGTGTGCGCAAGGTCATCGTCGAATACTCAGACACGCGCGCAGCGCGTCCGCAAAGCCCGCGATCTGTTCGTCGCCGAGGCAGGCGGGTGGCGTGAGGCAGAGCACGGAAGGAGGCGCCCCGGCCGGGGCCACGAGGTAGCCGCGCTCCAGCAGGCCACGCATCGCGCCCAGCACGCGCTCGGGCGAGCCCAGCTCCACGCCCAACATCAAGCCCGCGCCGCGCACGTGAAAGCCCTTGAGCGCGCCACGCAGGGCCTGCTCGCGGCCGTGCACGTCCAGACGCGGGAGCTCACGCAGGGTGGCGCGCGCCGCCGCACACGCGATCGGGTTGCCGAGGAAGGTCGAAGTGTGGAGCGCCTCGCCCGCGGGGTCGCCCCAGGCCGCCATCACCTCTTCGCGGCCGAGGCAGGCGCTGATCGGGAAGCCGCCGCCGAGCCCCTTGCCGAGGCAGATCAAGTCCGCGTGCACACCCTCTTCGAGGTGCCGGTAGAGCGCGCCGGTGCGCCCGAGGCCGGTGTAGATCTCGTCCGCGATCACCACCAGACCACGCGCGCGGGCCCGCTCGCTCGCCGCGCGCAGGAAGCCCGGCGCCGGCACGCGCACGCCGCCGCGCCCCTGCAGCGGCTCGAACAACAGCGCACCCGCTTGCCCCGCCAGCGCATCGATCGCGCGCTCGAGCAACGTCAGCGCCTCTTCGATCTGCTCGGCGCGCGTCGCGTACGGTGCGAAGCGCACGTGCGGGTTGAGCTGCGCCGCGAACGGCTTGCGGAAGCCCTCGCCGTAGCCACAGGCCGCGAGCGGGCCGTGCGAGAGCCCATGGTAGCCGCCCTCGAACGCGATCACGCCGGGCCTACCGGTCGCGAGCATCGCGGTCTTGAGCGCACCCTCGACGGCGTCCGCGCCGCTCAGCCCGAGCATCACGCGCGCGGGGAAGGGCGCCAGCTTCGCGAGCTCGCCCAGCAGCGCGATCTTCTGGTCGGACGGCTGCAGGTCCCCGAGCGCGTGCACGAGCGTGCCCAGCTGGGCCTGCACCGCCTCGATGACCGCGGGGTGCCGGTGCGCGAGCAGCGCCGCGCCAAAGCCGCCCGTGAGGTCGACGAACACGTTGCCATCGACGTCGCGCACGTTGGCACCGCTGGCTTCGCTCCACGCGATCGGGTCGTGCGCCGCGCCGGCATGCTCGGCGCGGCGGGCACGGCGTGCGGTGAGGGCCGGGCACTCGGCGCGCGCGAGCTCATCCGCGAGCGCGATCGAGCGCGGCCCGGGGATCTCGGTGAGCAGCGAGGGAAGGACGGCACCGAACATGCCGCTGTATACGCCGTGGGAGACGTGCGGCTAGTGGTCACCCTTGGCGCGTGCGCGCAGGCTCACCAACAGCATGCCGATCGCCATCGCACCCACGAAGGCCAGGGCCTCGGGCGTGCCGGCTCCCGCGCTGACGAGCGCCGGCCCCGGACACAGCCCCATCAATCCCCAGCCCACCCCGAACAGCGCCGCCCCGAACACCAGCTTCCGGTCCGGCTTGCCGTTGTCCGGCACGTGGTAACGGGTGTCGAGCAGCGGCTGCGGGGAGCGCTTGCGGATCAGCCGGTAGAGCACGGCGTAGGTGACCACCGCGCCGCCCATCACGAACACCAGCTGCGGATCCCACCTGCCCAGCACATCGAGGAAGCCGATCACGCGCGCGGGGGAGGTCATGCCGGAGAGCGCCAGTCCCGCCGCGAACAGCAGGCCCGCGAGCGCCGCCGCCAGCGCCCTCATCGCCGCACCGCGATCACGGTGAGCATCGCGGCGCCCACGAACACCAGCGTGGCAATCATCGAGCGTGGCGAGCCGCGGCCGATGCCGCACACGCCATGCCCGCTCGTACAGCCGCCTCCGATGCGCGTGCCGACGCCGACCAGCAGGCCACTCACGATCCACCACGGCCAGCTCGGCACGCCGTCGATCGCGAAGTTGTCGGGCCAGATCAGCGAGAAGATCGCGCCGCCCACGAACAGCGCACCGATGAAGCCGAGCCGCCAGCCGAGCTCACCACGCTGCGGTAGCAACGTGCCTGCGAACACGCCGCTGACGCCCGCGATGCGCCCATTGGTCCACAGCAAGAGCGCCGCGGACGCACCGATCAACACCCCGCCAAGAAGCCCGTGGAGCCAATCCATGCGCGCAGCATGGCGCGTGTGTCAGCGCTTGCGCCAGGGGTAGAACGGCAACCCGATCGCGCGGGCGCGCTTCATCTGCTCCGGCGTGTCGAGCACCAGCACGTCGAGGGGCTTGCCGTGGGCGATGCTGCTCGCGCGCAGCTTCCCGCTGATCTCGGACAAGTTCTTGCGAAAGGCGGTGTCGATGCGCAGCGCCACGTGCACCGCGCCGCGATCGCTGTCTTCTTCGCCCACCAGGCAGGCCCACTCGACCTCGGGATACTCGCGCAGCACCGCGCTCAGTCCATCGATCAGGTCGTCGGCGGGCGCCTCGGGCAGCGCCGCCATGGTCGCTGTCACCGCGATCGCGAAGGTGGCCGTGACCTGCTTGTTCGCGGAGTCGATGTTGACCGCGGATGGCTCCAGCGCGCTCACGTGCTCGTTCGTTGGCGGCGGTCGCGAGCTCACACGCATCAGCTCGTTGGTGTTGTCGACCTGCCGCACCGAGTGCACCACGGGCCCGAGCCCCTGGTACGACGGCGGCCGCGTGCTCGGCGGGGCCGACACGAGCTCGATCTCTCCCTGGTCGAGCTCCAGCGTGTGATCGGAGGTGATGTCCACGATCACCAGCGAGACTTGCTGCTGGCGCGCGGCGCGGATCGCCTCGGAGATGTGCAGCCTGCGCGTGGGCACGCTGCCGTCGACGCCATGCCAGCCGAAGCGCAGCGCCGCTTCCTCGAGCTGGCGTTCGTCCGTGAACAACGCCAGCGCGCGCACGCCCGACGAGTTCAGCAGCGTGCGCAGCGAGCTCGGATCGGTGGGCCACGTGGTGGCGTACACCTCCGCGCCGCGGAGCGCGCTCACCGCACGCGCGCGATCGTTCAGATCACGGGTAGCGGCGACGAGAGCTTCCTGGAGCGCCTGCGCGGCGAGCATACTCACCCGAAGATCTAATCACTTCGGGGTGCTCGCTGGCAAACTCCGACGCCACTCAGTCGGCGGCAAAACAATAGATTCGGCCGGCACCACCACGCGGCGTGGTGTTCCCGCAACTCTCGTTGTCATGCGCGGAGAACCACGAGTTGCGCGGTGACGTGCTGTCTTGGTTGGGGCCGAGTCCGTCGCTGTGACCGACCACCGCCACCGACCCACCATCGACCGAGTCGATCACCCAGTCGCCGCAGGTCTTGCCGAACGCCACGCCGCCATCGAGCAGCGTGCCGGTGAGGATGTCGTGCTCGTTCGGTGTGGGCGAGCCGATCCACTGGCCGTTGATGCGGTTGCCCTTCTCGTCCAGGAACAGCGCCGGATCGCCGAAGCGCAAGGTCAGGTCCTGACGGTCCGCCGCGACCAACGCCTGCTTGGAGTTGTACCAGGGCCCCGCACCGATGCGGTCGAAGGCCGAGGTCGCGCCGCCGTCCTTGGTGGCGTCGTGCTCGACGCTCAAGAAGGCGTGCCACACGCGCTCGCCTTGGCCTGCCGCCGCGGCCAGCGTCTGGCAGCGCGTATCCGCGGCGGCGAGGCCACCCAGGTTCGCCGTCTTGCTGGTCGTGCTGGTGACGAAGAAGCCGAGCCTCGGCCCGCCATCGAGCGAGGCATCGAGGTTCGGCCCCGGCGCAGCGCCGTCGACGCTCGCGTCCAGGCCGCCAGCCGGTCCCGTGCCGGGGTCATCGTTATCGTCAGCACACGCGCCCGCGAGCAGGCCACTGACGACGACTAAGCTGCGCAACGTACGGATCATCGATTTCCCTCCCCATGCGGGTAGGCCCGTCACCCACAAATCGCAAGTGCGCGGCAACAAAACCATCTCGCGCCTTCTCCGCCCCACAAACCGAGCTTGACACCCGAGTGGGTGCGACTATCTTGGCCGCCCACATCGCCCAGATAGCTCAGTTGGTAGAGCAGAGGATTGAAAATCCTCGTGTCGGCGGTTCGATTCCGTCTCTGGGCACCATGAAAGCCGCGCTTTGCGCGGCTTTCTGCGTTAACCGGCTCGCCTTGGCTCGTCTCTCTTGTCTCTTTGGTCTCTGTTGGCGGCCTCGGTCAGCGCGCGCAACGTGACGGCGACTAGCGCTGGCGAGCGCAGCAAGTGTGCGAGGGCTTCGCCGGTTCGACCAGGAACCCTAGCGGGCGGGTGCGTGGAAATGGATTGCGCCAGCCACTATGTCTCGCTCGCTGCGCACGGTTCACCCTGACGGGTGTTGCAAGGGGGGCGTGTGCCACGAAGAGTCGTCGCATCCCCCCTTTCGCTTGGGCCAAGTATGCGTCGCCGCTCCGCCGCTCCACTGCTACGCACGATCGTCTCCGAGGCCGATCGTTCCCGCTCGCATGGGCTCGCCGGACATCTCGTCGGTACGCTCCGCGCCGTGACGGAGGAGGGCGGCTGGGTGGACTACCCGGGCAACCCCCACGGTCCGCTCTTGGCCCGCACCACGGTCGCACTCGCCGAGCAGCACGTAGGCGAGCATTCCGTGCTGCTGGTATTCGACGGCGATCGCTCGGAGCATCCGGTGATCGTCGGTGTCCTGCAAGGCAAGGCGCAGTCCACGCCAACGGCCGTCGCGCCTCGACTCGAGGCGAGTGTCGACGGCAATCGGGTGGTGCTCGAGGCCGCGGACGAGATCGTGCTGCGATGTGGAAAGGCGAGCATCACGCTGCGCCGCAATGGGCGCGTGGTGCTGCGCGGGGCGTACATCGAGACGCAGTCCACGGGCGTGAATCGGATCCGCGGCGGCACGGTGAAGGTCAACTGAGGCAGTGGTGACGCGCCCTTACGAAGGCCCGGAGCTCACTGCTGTGCAGATCGATTGGAACGTCGTGGAGGAACACTTCGAAGAAGCGCAGTGGCTGCTGTATTCTTTCGAAGGCGCGCACGAGAGCCCGGTACGCACCCTCGCGCAGCTGGCGGGGTATCCCGAACAGAGGTTGCTTGCCCATGTCGATGCGTTGGTCGTGACGGGCGCCGTAGGGCGCGAGCAATTGTTGCTCGCCATCCTGACCGAGGCGGACCCGGCTCAGCCATTCCAAGTGGCCACGGCAGCGCTGGCGGAGGCACTTGCGGGGCGCTTCGAATCTTGGCTGCCGTCGCTCGCCCGCGCCCCGGAGCTTCGCACGGCCCTGAGCACGGCGGCTCGCCTCGGGGGCGGCCCGGCCTTCGATGTCTGGTTGCGAGAGCAGCTCGTCCGTGAGAGCGGCTCGGAAGCGCGCGCCACCTGGCTCGAGCTGGCCGCGGCCCGTGGCTTCGCGCCGCCGTCGCTGTTCGCGCTCCTGCAGGATCCAGACCCCTCGGTGGTCGCAGTGGCGGCTCGCGCTGCGCGTTACGCGGATGCATCGACGCACCTGCTGCTGATCGAGTGGTTGCTTCAGCACGAGAGCGCGGCCGTGCGCGCGGCGGCCATCCCGGCGGGTCTGGCGTGGGGCTCGGCGCGCGCCTGGAGCGAGTGCGAGCGCGTGGCCCTGAACGGGTCCCCCTCGGCCGGGCCCATGCTCGCGCTCTACGCCGCGCTGGGCGGAGCGCGCGAGCACGCGCAGATCATGGAGCTGCTCGCCGACAATGGGCAGCGCGCCCGGGCGCTGTTCGCGCTCGGACACTCGGGCAACGCCTCGCTCGTGCCGTGCTTGCTCGCGTCTCTGGACAGCTCGCGTGCGCACGAGGCGAAGCTCGCCGCGCAAGCCATCTCGATGATCTCGGGCATCGACCTGCTCGATGATGCTCTCGCACGCGCCGCGTCGAGCGAGACACCCGCCGCGCCGTTTCAGGATCAGGAGTCGCTGGAAGCGCTCCCGCCGCTCGAGGAAGACGACCTGGACGCGGGTCTGGAGCCTCCTCCGGAAGAGGAACTGCCGATGCCTCATGCGGAGGAGATCGCGCGTCGCTTCACATCGCGTCGCCTGGACCCGCGGCAGCGCCTGCTTGAGGGCGAGCCGTACACGCCGTCTCAGGTTCTGCATTGCCTCGAGCACAGCGCTCTGCGACGGCGGCACGTCTACGCCGAGGCATACGCGATTCGGACCGGCGGCAAGATCTGGATCGACACACGCACTTCCAGCCTGAGCCAGCGGGCGCAGATCGCGCAAGCGCGTGCCCTGGCGCCGCGCGTCACGCGTTTCGTACCGAGTCCGTGGTAGCGCGATGTGGATGCTCGACAACCAGACCGCGTATGCCGCGGAGCGCACCTGGGTGCGCGACAAACACGGTGTTCATCACTGGCTGGTCGCTGTGCGTGCCACCTTCGCGTTCGATGAGCAGGGCACTCTGCGGCTCGCCGACGAACAACCGCCGCCCCAGCGCACCGCCATGTACTTCGGAGAGCCGGGGCAATCGAGTGCGCGCTACGACGCGGACCTCGCGGGGATGAAGCCGGCGACGGACCTCACCGTGCTGGGTAGCGCTCATGCGCCGCATGGCCGGCCCGCGACGAAGGTGTTGGTGGGACTGCGCGTCGAGAAGCTCACGAAGTCGGTCGAGGTCTTTGGCGAGCGCGTCTACACCGGAGCGAGCCTCTTGGATGTGTCTCGCGCCGCGCCGTTCGTGCACAAGCGCCTGCAGTACGAAGCAGCCTACGGCGGCGCCGACACGAGCCATCCCGATCCAGCCAAGCACGTTCGCGAGGGCCGCAACCCGGTTGGCCTGGGCACCTATGCAGCAGCGCGTGCACGCGTGGGAAGGCCGGCGCACACGATCGAGTATCCTGGCATCGACCCGGCCAAGTCCGGGCCTGCGGGGTTCGGTCCGCTCGCGAGCGATTGGATGCCGCGGCTTCGCTATGCGGGTACGTTCGACGCGGGCTGGCAACAGGCCAAGAAGCCGTTGCTGCCCGACGACTATGACGAGCGCTTCACGCTGTGTGCGCCTGCCGATCAGCAACTGGGTAGGTACCTGCGTGGAGGCGAGCTGCTGGAGTTGCTCAACTTCACGCCCCGCGGGGTGCTGCGTCTGACGCTGCCGAAGATCTATCTGACGTTCTCAACGCGTTTCGGCACGCGCACGGAGGAGCACCGCAGCCGTCTGGTGTCCGTGATCGTGGAGCCTGACGAACGTCAGCTCGTGATGGTCTGGCAGACCGCACTGCAGGTCCGTGCACGCGATGCGGACTACCTCGACGAGACCGTAATCGACGAGAAGCCCTACTCGACGTGACGCGAGGGATGCGAATGAGCGAGCACAGTGAAGAGTGAGGTCGAGATCGTGGCGCTGGGCGCGCGCACGCCCGTGGGCTTCTCCGCGGAGGGCAGCGCGG
>DASUME010000521.1:0-8146 GCA_036277895.1 Polyangiales bacterium | reverse complement strand
GCGGCGCTGGCGGCCGAGCTCCAGCTCAACGTGAACACGTTCCGCTTCGTGCGCGTGGAGGCGCTGCCTCTGCTCGCCTCGGGCAAGGTGGACTATGACGCACTCTCACGCCGCTGAGCTGCTCGCGGCGCCTCCGTTCGGCGTCGCGGCCGACGTGAAGCAACAGGCACTCACGTCTGCGCTCCGTGATCTGACGGCGCACCACCGTGCTCACTGCGAGCCGTACGCGCGCGCAATCGACGTCATGCACCCGAACGCGACCATCGAATCGCTCTTGGACGTGCCTTACCTCCCGGTGAGCGTCTTCAAGACGCACGCCCTGCGCAGCGTGCCCGAAGCCGACGTGTTCAAGGTGTTGACTTCCAGCGGGACCACCGGCCAGGTGCCGAGCCGCATCTTCCTCGACCGCGACACGGCGACGCGCCAGACCAAGGCGCTGTCGACGATCATGCAGGCCGTGCTCGGCGCCCAGCGCCTGCCGATGATCATGGTCGACACCAAGAGCGTGTTCGCCAACCGGCTGAGCTTCTCCGCGCGCGGTGCCGGCCTGCTCGGCATGGCGAATTTCGGCCGCGATCACTTCTACGCGCTCGACGAGCAGATGCACCTCGACGAGCCGGGCCTGCGCGCCTTCCTCGACAAGTACAACGGCAAGCCGCTGCTGATCTTCGGCTTCACGTTCATGGTCTGGTTGTACTTCCGCGAGGCGGCCGCGCGCATGGGCGCCGACCTCTCGCAGGCCACGCTGATCCACAGCGGCGGCTGGAAGAAGCTGGTCGAGCAGTCGGTCGACAACGCGCGCTTCAAGTCCACGCTACGCGAGGGCACGGGCCTCTCGCGCGTGTTCAACTTCTACGGCATGGTCGAGCAAGTGGGCAGCGTGTTCCTGGAGTGCGAGCACGGCGTGCTGCACACGCCGTCGTTCGCGGACGTGGTCGCGCGCGACGTGCGCAGCTTGCGCGAGGTGCGCGGCCAGGAAGGCGTGCTGCAGGTGCTCAGCGCGTTGCCCACGTCGTATCCGGGCCACTCGCTGCTGACGGAAGATCTCGGCACCGTGCTCGGCGAGGACGACTGCGCGTGCGGGCGCAAGGGCAAGTACTTCACGGTGCGCGGGCGCATCGCGCGCTCGGAGATCCGCGGCTGCAGCGACACCCACGCGCCGGTGCGAGGTGCGGCATGATCGTCCAGGGGGTGGTGCCCTCGAGGCAGGAGCTGGAGCTCGAGCCGCTGCTCGATCGCCTGGGGCAGGTGCGCTTCAAGCCGTTCGACCCGCTGCTGATCGACTTCGTCGACGCGCTGAGCAAGGCGCTGATGACGGCGCCGCGCGAGTACCCGGAGATCATCGCGCTCGGCTACTGGTCGCGGCGCGCGTCGATCCTCGTGTACCAGCGTGAGCTCGCTTCGCTGGCGAGCGAGCGCGTGATGCTGATGCCGCGCGGGCTCGCGTTCCACGTGCCGCCCGCGAACGTCGACACCATCTTCATGTACTCGTGGCTGCTTTCGCTGCTGGTCGGCAACGCCAACCTGATCCGGCTCAGCACGCGCGAGTCTCCGCAGGTCGAGATCGTGTGCGCGAAGCTCGCCGCGGTGCTCAGCGAGGCGCGCTTTGCGCCCATCGCCGAGGCGGTCGCGATCGTACGCTACGGCCACGACGACAGCATCACCTCGACCCTCTCCAGCCGCTGTGACCTGCGCGTGGTCTGGGGTGGTGACACCACCGTCGCCGCGCTGCGCGCGTTCCCGCTCCACCCCACCGCGCGTGAGCTGAGCTTCGGCGACAAGTTCTCGTTCAGCGTGCTCGGCGCGCAGGCCTACCTCGACGCGGACGCCGCGCAACAGCGCCAACTCGCCGAGCGCTTCTTCAACGACGCGATGTGGTTCGACCAGGCGGGCTGTTCCTCACCGCGCCTCGCCGTGTTCGTGGGAGAGCGCGGCACGCAAGCCTCGCTGCGCTTCTTCGCGACCTTCGAGCAGGTGATCGAGGCCAAGCACCACAAGGTCGATGACGGCCACGCGATGGCCAAGCTGGTGTTCAGCTTCCAGGCCGCGCTCGACGGGCGCATCCGCGAGCAACAGCGGCTGTCGAGCGAGCTGAGCACGCTCACCGTGACCACGCTGGAGGGCTTCAGCCGCGACCATCCTGGTGCCGGCCTGTTCTTCGTCGCGCACATCGCGCAGCTGCGCGAGCTGGTCCCGTTCGTGACCAAGCGCGATCAGACGCTCGGCCACTTCGGGATCGCGCGTGAAGAGCTCGCGGCGTTCGTGAACGCGCTCCAGGGCCGCGGCGTCGACCGCCTGGTGCCGCTCGGCCAGGCGCTCACGTTCAACCGCTACTGGGACGGCTACGACCTGCTCCAGGAGTTCACCCGCAAGGTGTACCTGGAGTAGCGGTCACTCTTCTTCGGGCTCGGCGTTGAGGATCGGCATCGCGTCGGGCTTGGCCTCCTCGGCCGCTGCCGCGGCCGCAGCGGCGGACTCGGTGCGCCGACGTCGCGACGCACGCTTGGCCTTGGGCTCGCGGAACGTGCCTCCGAACAACACACGCATGCCACCACCCAGGTAGAACGCGTCGAACGCGTACTTGCCCGCGCCGATCACGGTCGGCTCGCGGTTGCTGCCGGTGTTCACCGGCTGCGGCTGCGTGACCTTGTTCTGCTCGATCGTGGAGTCGATGTTCTGGATGAACATCCAGCCCGCGACGGTATCGAAGCGCAGCCAGTCGAGCAGGCCCACGGTCAGACCGCCGGTCAGGATCACCTTGTTGTTGTCGAGCGTGATCGGCGAGATGGTCGACTTGTCGAAGGCGCCGGTCTCGTACACGAGGCCGCCGCGCAGCACGACGTCGATGTCGACGACCATCCACTTCTTCGGCAGCTCCAGCTCCGCGCCGCCGCGCAAGCTCCACACGTTCTTCATGTCGCGGCGGAGGCTGAGGTTGCTGACGGCGTAGTCGCCGTTGACCGCCACGTTGTTGATCGCGATGTTCTTGACGTCGAGGTCGATCGACTTCTGCGCCGACCAGCCCTCCCACACGAAGGCGCCCTCCATGCGCAGGTACGGCAGCGGCCGCATCTCGCCACCGGCGCGGATGATCGAGGGCATCTTCATCTCGAAGTGGCCCTTGTTGCCCACCACCTCGGCGTCGTCGAAGGCTGCGTTGCTGGGCAACCGAATCTTCATGGTGGTGTCGCCCTGCAGCGTGTAGGGCAGCGAGTAGCTGAAGCCGAAGCGCACCGCGTCGAGATCGAGCATGACGCCGGCGGTGCCGGTAAAGCCGATCACCGGGAAGGCCGTGGCCGTGGCGGTGGCGTCGAAGTCGCGCTGCTCGGGGAACGCGCACAGCGTGGTGTCGCACAGGCTGACGGCGGTCTTCGCCTGAAAGCGTCCGATCGGCACGTGCGCGGCGACGCCGATCGAGATCGAGCCGAACGTGGCCGAGACGCCCGCTGCCACGTTGGCGAGCAAGCTGCCTTCGAGGCCGAGCAGCGAATAACGCGTGGGCGCCGGCGTGGCACCGCGGTCCTGGCTCTTCTCCCAGTTCATCAGCAGCACGTTGGGCGCGAACACGCCCGCGCCGATCGCGAGGTGCTTGCCCAGGAGAGCGCTGAAGGCGAACGTGGGGATCGGCACCGGCGTAGGCCGCGCCTTGATCGAGTCCGCGTACGAGCCGTCCGGGAGCTGGCGCTGGAAGTCCGCCAGCATGATCGGCAGCACGGCGTCGACGATCAGCTGGTTCTTGCTCTCGCGCAGGCCGGCGGGGTTGTACCAGAGCGCGCTCGGATCATCGGGCGCCGCCACGAACGCACCACCGCGGCCGAGCGCGCGTGCGCCGTGATCGAGCAGGAACAGCCCGCCCGCGTGCGCGCGGTCGCTGGCCACCAGGCAGGGCACGACGACGGCGAGCACGACCGAGAGGCGCGCGTACCAATAACGATGACTCTTCACTAGTGCTTGACCTCGCGGCGCCCATTCGCCCGTGAGCGCGGCCCAAGGCTACTGTGTTCTGCGGCTGCGTCCGCCGAAAAGCCTCGCACCTGCTGGAAAACTCGCTGCGTACTTCGGGACGGCATGCCGCGGCAAACGTAGCGCGCAGCCCCGGCGTGCCATTGACCCTCGACCCCGGAACTATTGTCCGGACGCATGTGTGGTGGGTCGGCTTGCAATCGGGTTGGCCGTGATAGGCTCACCGCACGTGCACACGGGTTGGCTAGCGGCCGGATTCTGGGGGGCCGTGGCCGGGAGCGCCCTCTTGCTCGGGGCCGCGGTCGGCTACCTGGTGCCGCTCTCGCAGCGAACCGTGGCCGCGGTGATGGCGGTCGGCGCAGGCGTGCTGATCTCGGCGCTGTCGTTCGAGCTGATGGAGAAGGCGGCCTCGGAAGGCGGCTTGCTCGCCACCAGCGTCGGCTTCCTGGCGGGCGCAGGCACGTACAGCTTGTTCAACTGGCTGCTCAACCAGCGCGGCGCGCAGCACCGCAAGCGCTCGGGCTACTCGGAGCAGAACAAGCAGAGCGGCGACGGCAGCGGCGCCTCGATCGCGCTCGGTGCGCTGCTCGATGGCGTGCCCGAGTCGATCGTGATCGGGGTCAGCTTGCTCGAGGGCAAGGGCGTCAGCGCCGTCACGGTCGCGGCGGTGTTCCTGTCCAACCTGCCCGAGGGCTTGTCCTCCGCGGCCGGCATGAAGCGCGCGGGTCGGGGCAGCGGCTACATCTTCGGCGTCTGGTCCGCGATCGCGATCGCCTCGGGCCTGTCCGCGATCGCCGGCAACGTGCTGTTGGCCGATGCGGCCAGGTCCACGCTCTCCGCGACCACCGCCGTCGCGGCCGGTGCGATCCTCGCGATGCTCGCCGACACGATGATGCCGGAGGCGTGGGAAGGCTCGCACGAGTTCACCGGCCTGCTGACCGTGCTCGGCTTCCTCGCGGCGTTCGTCTTTTCGCAGCTGGGCGGTTAGACCCACGCAGGCAAGAGCACGCTGAAGCGCGTGCCCTCGCCGAGCTCGCTGTCGACCGTGATGCGGCCGCCGAGCTGGCGCACCACGCCGTAGACCGAGGCCAGGCCCACGCCCGTGCCGTGCGGCTTGGTGGTGAAGTACGGCTCGAACAGGTGCGCCTGCACGTGGTCGCTCATGCCGATGCCATCGTCGCGCACCTCCAGCACCAGCCAACCGCGCCCCTGCGCCTCGTGCTCGTCGGGCTCGCGCACCAGCACCTCGATCGTGCCCTCGGTCTCGATCGCCTCGGCGGCATTGCTGCACAGGTTGAGCAACACGCGCTCCAGCTGCGCGGGGTCGGCGCGTACCGAGCAAGATTTCGCGCGGCCCTCGAACGTGAAGCGACGTGCGCTGCCGTAGCGACTGCGCAGCAGCGGCAAGAGCCTCTGCGCCAGCTCGTCGATGCGCACCTCCACGCTCACGCCGGGCGCATCGCGGCCGAGCACCAACAGCTCCCGGGCGATGCGCGCGCCGAGCTCGGTCGCCTCGATCACCAGCTGGGCCTGCTCGGCCACGCGCTTGTCGGCGTGGCTCACCAGCGGATCGACCGCCATCATCGCGGTCGACAGCACGTTGTTGAAGTCGTGCGCCGCCGCGCGTGCGAGCCGACCCACCGCCTCCAGCTTTGCGAGCTGCGCGCGCAGGCCGTCCTGCTGGCGCAGCTCGATCTCCAGCGCGAGCCGCGCCGACTGCTCCTCGACCAGCGCCACCATGTCGGCGACCGAGCTGGCGAAGTCGACCTCGTGCTGCTCGAACTCGCGCGGCGCACCGACGTGCTCGTGGCAGACCACCCCCACCACGTCGCCACCGACGAACACGGGCGCGTCGAGGATCGCGCCGATGCCGTTCGGCACCAGGTAGGCGTCCTTGAGCTCGCGCGTGATCGCGTGCGTGCGCGCGTCGCCCGCCACGATGCAGCGGCGCTCCTTGAGCGCGCGGAAGTAGCTCGGGAAGGTGCGCGCCTCCAGCCGCTGCCGCTGGCGCGAGAAGCTGGCCTCGCTGCGCGTGTAGATCACGTCGGACACGATCGCCTGGCGATCGGAGTCGAACATCCAGATGCCCACGCGCTCCACGTTGAGCGCCACCGCGCTGACCATCGCCGCATGTGCCGACGCGGCGGTATGACTGTCGTCCCCCGTCAGCTTGTGGCGCGCGAGGCTGAGGCGGGCAGTCTCGAACGCAACTCGCTTGCTCGTTGGTGGCGACACCGCGACATTATAGGCGCGTGCGCAGCGAGCGGATTCAAAAACGCCAGAGCCTCTCGCCCCAGACGGTAGCGGGTGTCGACCTGCGCCGTCCGCTGCGGCTGCAGCTGCTGTGGCTGCTGCTCATTCCGCTCACGTTGGTCGGCGTCTGGGCCGCCGCCACGCTGCACACGGCGGTCGCGCAGAGCGTGAAGGACGAGCTGCAGCTGGTGCTCGCGGCCGAGGTCGAGCTCGCGCACGCGTCGCTCCGTGCCGGCGACCCGAGCTCCTCCGAGCGCTTCGCGAAAGCCCTGGATCAGCGACCCCTCCTGGAGAGCATCGGGCACACCGCGAGGAGCTACGCCTTCGATGCCCGCGGCATGATGCTCTCGCCACGCGGCACTTGGGCACATCCGGGCTGGGTCGGACACACCGGCACGGACGTGAGGGGCTACCGCGACGACCGCGGCGTGGAGGTGGTGGGCGCCTGGCGCTGGCTGCCCGAGCACGGGCTCGGGATCGCGGTCGAGCTCGAGGCGGACGAGGCCTTCGCCCTCGACAGCAGCCTGCAGAAGGCGCTGTTTGCGGTCTACGTGATGATCGCGTTCGCGCTGATCGCGGTCGGCGGTGCCACGCGCATGTACCAGCGCGGCCGCAGGCACATCGCCGTCGCCGAGCAGCTCGGTCAGTACACGCTGGTGAAGGAAGTGGGCCGCGGCGGCATGGGTGTCGTGTACGAAGCGCGCCACGCGTTCTTGCGCCGTCCCACCGCGGTCAAGCTGCTCACCGTGCCCGACGGCGATCCGGTCGCGCGCGGCGAAGCACTGCTCCGCTTCGAGCGCGAGGTGCAGCTGACCAGCGAGCTCAGCCACCCGAACACGGTCGTGATCTACGACTACGGCCGCAGCCAGGGCGGCACCTTCTACTACGCGATGGAGTATATCGACGGCGTCGATCTCGAGCGTCTCGTACGCACGGACGGACCGCTGCCCGCGGGGCGCGTGATCCACTTCGCGCTGCAGATCTGCGGCTCGCTGTGCGAGGCCCACGACAAGTCGCTGATCCATCGCGACATCAAGCCCGCCAACGTGCTGGTGTGCGAGCGCGGCGGCCTGCCGGACACGATCAAGGTGCTCGACTTCGGCCTGGTGAAGAGCCTGCTCGGGCCGCAGGTCTCGGCGGCGCACGTGCTGGTCGGCACGCCGCCGTTCATGGCGCCCGAGGTGCTGCGCTCGCCCGGGGCGGCCGACGCGCGCAGCGACATCTACGCGCTCGGCGCGGTGCTCTACTGGCTGTGCACCGGGCACACGATCTTCGAAGACGGCTCGGTCCTGAACACCCACGCCAAGCTCACGCTGCCGTCGGTCTATCGCCCGGACCTCCCGGTCGATCTGGAGCGCGCGATCGTGCGCTGCCTGGCGCGTGAGCCGATGGAGCGCCCGCTGAGCATGGCGGAGCTGGCGACCGAGCTGCGCGCGTGCCGGGCCCACGGCAGCTGGTCGACCCAGGACGCGCGCCGCTACTGGCGTGAGCGTGGGGACGCCCTGCTGCGCGAGCTGCCCGCCGCTCCGGACGTGCCCACGCTAGCCGCCAGCTGACTCCCCGCAAGGGGCGGTTCGTGCCATGCTCGGGCCGCCGCCCGACGGTCGCGCGGCCTGTGCTCCGGGACCTGAGTGAAGTCGCTGACTCGATTCGCGAATACCTGGACGCGCCTGCGCCCGCTGGAGGGCCAGCGGCGCGCCCTGGCGGCGTTTGCGGTCGGGTTGGCGCTGACCGCGATCGCGTTCTTCACCGTCCGGCACGAGGAACGGCTCTCGCGCCGCGATGCGTTCGAGCGCCGCGCCACGGAGCTGGCCGCGGCCCTGCGCACCAACCTGGAGCTGCCGCTCGAGACCGTGCGCCTGATGCCCGCGCTGTTCGACGGTACGGCGCCCGTGAGCCGCGAAGACTTCATGGGCCTGGTCGGCCCGTC
>DASUME010000520.1:0-2138 GCA_036277895.1 Polyangiales bacterium | reverse complement strand
ATGATCGCGGGCGTCGCGCTCGCGATCGGCGGGTGCGCGAGCCGCACGGTGCCCGCCTCGTATCCTGTGGAGGCCGCTTCGTCGCCACGCGCCGCCGAGGCCGCTCCGGCGCACGTGACGGTGGCCCTGAACCGCGAGCCGCCATTGCCTGGACAGAGTAGCGCGGGTTGGCCGGGGCTGGCGCCCGGTGACCCGGCTCACACGCCGGCCGCCGGGCACCACCACCACCACGGGGCCGGCCATGCGGGGCATTGAGCTGCTGGTGCTGCTGAGCGCCTGCACGGGAGCCTCGACGGCGGGAGACGTGCACCGCGTGCGTACGCTCGCGAACGCGCCGGTGCTGGCCAAGGCGGGCGACGAGTCGGTCTCGCCCACCACGGACGGAGACGCGCGCAAGCTGCTGCAGCAGCCGGTCGATGCGGAGCGGGCGGTGCGCATCGCGCTGCTCAACAACCGCGCCTTGCGCGCGGAGCTGCGCGAGCTCGGCGTCTCGCGCGGACGGCTGATGCAGGCCGGCTTGATCGGCAACCCCACCTTCGAGGTGGAGCTGCTGCCCGAGCGCGACAGCGACGTGGAGCTGCGCGCCGAGTACGACCTGAGCACGCTGATCCGGGCGCCGCTGGCGTCGCGCGCGGCGTCGGCGGAGCTGGAGGCCGAGCAGCTGCGCGTCGCGGGCAGCGTGGTCGAGCTGGGCTACCGCGTGCGCGCGGCCTGGTTCGAGCTGGCGGCCGCGCAGCAGCGGCTCAACTTCGCGCAGCGTACGCTGGACGCGCTGACCGCCGGACGCGACGCCGCGGTCGCCCTGCTCGAGGCGGGCAACATCGCGCCGCTGGAGGCGTCGCGGCAGATCGTGGCCTACGAGAACGCGCGCATCGAGGTCGCGCGCCACGAGCTGGCGCTGGCGGATCAGCGCGAGCACATGCAGCGCCTGCTCGGCCTGTACGGCGAAGAGACCACGTGGCAGCTCGCGGGCCAGCTCGCGGAGCTGCCGGCTGCACCCGCGCTGCCGGACAAGCTGGAGACCGCGGCGTTGACCGCGAACCTCGATCTCAAGGCGCTCGGCCATCGCCTCGAGGCGGCCGCACGCCGCACCGGCTTCACGCGCACCGCAGGCTGGCTGCCCGGGGTCGAGGTGGACGTGCACGCGCTCCACACCGATCCAGACGCGCAGCACATGGACGGCAATCGCTGGCGCTACGGCGGCGGCGTGAGCGTGGGTGTACCGTTGTTCGATCGCCAGCAGGGTGAGCTGCGCGCGAACGAAGCCGAGTTCGATGCGCTGCTGGAGCGAGAGCAAGGGCTCGCGATCGATCTGCGCTCGCAGGCGCGCGCCGCGCGCAATCGTGTGCTGTCGACGCACGCGCGCGCCAACGCGTACCAGAGCACGCTGGTGCCGGCGCAGCGTACGGTCGTGGAGCAGACGGTGCTGCAGTTCAACGCCATGCAGGCGAACGTGTTCGAGCTGCTCTCGGCGCGGCGTGCCGAGCTGGAGATCGAGCTGGCCGCCGTCGATGCCAGGGCGGCGTACTGGACCGCGCAGGCGGCGCTCGACGCCTTGATCGCAGGCAAGCTGGTCGAGCAGGAAGACGAAGCGGACGAGCACACCGAGCTGAGGAGTCACTGATGGATCGCCGAGCCTTCATCGGTGCAGCGGGCGCGCTCATGCTCGCGCGACGTGCCGAAGCGCAAGAACACCCTGCCACGCAGCCCGTTCGGAACGATGTTCCGCTGCTGGAGAGCACACCGGTCGAGCGCGCGCCGCTGATCGCGGGCACACCCGCGGTGATCACGCCCAACGGCAGCACGCTGCCCTGGCGCGTGGTGAAGGGCGTGAAGGTGGGCCACCTGATCGCCGAGCCCGTCGAGCATGAGTTCACGCCCGGGCTGCGCGCGAGCTGCTGGGGCTACAACGGCAGCACACCCGGCCCGACCCTCGAGGCGGTCGAGGGCGATCGCCTGCGCATCTACGTGACCAACCGCTTGCCGGAGCCGACCAGCGTGCACTGGCACGGCCTGATCTTGCCCAACGGCATGGACGGCGTGTCGGGCCTCAACCAGGCGCCGATCCCGGTGGGCGAGACGTACGCGTACGAGTTCACCGCGCGCGATCCGGGCACGTACATGTACCATCCGCACTA
>DASUME010000519.1:0-9432 GCA_036277895.1 Polyangiales bacterium | reverse complement strand
GTACCAGCCGCGCTTGACCCAGACGAAGCCTGGCCACACGCGCACGGGTGCGACCTCGTGCGCACAACGTCCACAGTAGCGCTGCGATGCAGGATCCACGCCTCGATCCTGGGGCCGCGCCCGCGAGGGGACAAGAGCCTCATGCCACGCGGGTTTGCTCGCTCACCCCGGCGTGACTACAGGATGCAGGTGGCTGGCTTCTTCTTCCTGTTCTCGCTGCTCCCATTCGTCGAGCTCTGGCTGCTCGTGCGCATCGGGCGGCTGTTCGGCGCGCCAAGCGTGCTGGCGTACGTGCTCACGATGATCTTCGTCGGGGGCTGGCTCGCTCGCAACCAGGGCCGGCGCGTGCTCGAGCAGGCGCGGGCCGCGCTGCAGTCCGGGCAGGTGCCGGAGGAGGGGCTGCTGGGCGGCGCGTTGGTGTGGATCGGCGCAGTGCTGCTGATCATCCCCGGCGTGATCTCGGATCTGCTCGGCGTGCTGTGCCTGATTCCGATCACGCGCCGCGCGATCGGCGCTCGCCTGCAGCGCGCGCTGGCCTCACGCGTGCAGCGAGGCAGCGTGCGCGTGGAGAGCGTTCGCTGGGGCGGTCCGAGCAACGGCGACGTGATCGACACCGTCGGGGAAGACGTCACCGAAGAAGACCCCCGCCTGCGTTAGAGCGTCTTCAGGTAGCTGACGAGATCTGTGATCTGCGCGAGCGTGAGCTGCGAGGTGTGGCCGTGCTGGTCGCCGCCGCCGCAGCTCGGGTCGAAGCGTGCCTCGAGCGTCTCGGCGCAGCCGTCGTGCATGAACGGTGGGTGCAGCGCGAGGCCGAGTAGGGTCGGCACCTGGAACAGGCCGCCGGTGCCCACGTCGTGCGAGGTGTTGTTGGTGAGGTGTGCGCCGCTGTGGCAGGTCGCGCAGCCGACCTCGCTGGACTCGAACAACAGCTTGCCGCGCTGCGCAGCGATGTCCGTGGCGACGCCGAGCTGGAGCGGCGGTTGTTTGTCGATCCACTGCGCGAGCGTCTCGCCGAACTTGGGCTCCACCACGAAGCCACCCATACGGCGTGTCATCACTTCATCGACCAGGTTCTGGAAGCTGGCGAGGTCGCCCTCCCAGTGCAGCGGCAGCGTGCTCAGCAAGCCACCGCGCATGGTCTGCGTGCGGCGTGGGCCGAAGCCAGCGAAGTTCCAGACGTGGCCGTCGTCGAGCGCCTCGCCGTGGCAGCCCGCGCACGAGAGACCACTGCCCACGTCGGAGTGGAACAGCTCGTGGCCGGTGTCGCGCACGGACTCCAGTGCGAGCACGACCTCGCGCTCGGGTACGATGCTCGTGCCGCTGAAGAGGGCGTCTCCAGGCCGATAGACGTGCAGACCGGCGGGCTCGCGGCTGAATACGTAGAGCGCGCCGTTGGCATCGTAAGCGACCGCGGTCGCTTGGTAGTAGTCACCGAGCCCGATTCCGGAGATGCAGCTCGAGAACGAATCGAGCGCCTTGCGCGGCAGGACCTCGACCGTGTTCTGGCCCTGCAGATAGGCTCCGGGCTCAGCGACCGCGACCCATTGCTGGTCCGGCGAGATCGCCAGGTCCACCGCCAAGCCGTGCGGAAACAGCGTGGTCGGCGCGGACGCGGACGCCGCGCCCTCGGTGCTGAACGAGGTGATCGAGGGCTGCGTGATCGTCTCGCAGCCGCCGCCATAGCCACCCCCACCGCCAGCGCCGATGCCGGCATCGCCCCCGGCACCGCTGCCGATGCTGATCTCGTCGTCTTGCGACTCCTGATGCAGCATCAGTGCGCCACCCTCCGGCAGCGCGACCGTCTTCCACGCCAGCGCGGGGCTCAAGGTCACCTTTTGCGGGCCCGCCAACCCGCCATCAGCGATGCTGCCGGCGCTAGAGAAGCGCGCCTGCGTCGCGCTCTGCGGGTTGACCGTGGCGAGCAGCTGCCCGGCGGCGCTGACGTGCAGCAGCTCCGCGCTGCGGTAGCGCGTCACCAGCAGCGAGCCGTCCACCTGCAACACCACGTCGCGCAGGTCGAGCCCGAGCTGCACGCTCGCGATCGGCGCGTGCGTGCTGGCCGCGACGGTCAGCAGCTCTCCGCCGGCACACGCGATCACCACCGCGTCGCGCGCGCCATCGTAGGCGAGCCCGCGCGGCAGCGTGCACACGGGCGTGAGCGCGAGCTGCTGGGCCGTCGCGACGTCGATCGTCAACAACGACTCGGCGCCTCGCAGCGCGACGTGCGCGCGGCCCTTCCCGTCGAGCACCACGCGACCGGGCTCGCTGCCGAGCGGGAGTTGCAACACCTTCGCCTGGCCCTCGACCGCGATCACGTAGACGCGATCGCGATCTGGATCGGCAGCCACTGCGATCGAGCCGTCGTCTGCGACCGCGAGCGTGCCGCCACTCAAGGCGGGCGGCGGGCGCTCGGCCTGCAGCGACTGCAGCCGCACGGGCGCGGCGGGCACACCTCCGTCGGGACCCGGCCGGGGTCTCGCGCCAGCGTCGATGAGCGGCACGGTCCTCGCGTCACGCCCCGCGTCTCGAGGCGTGCCCTCGACATCGACCGGGTCGTTCAGCGTCTCGAACGCCGAGCAGCCACTCAATACAACCGCGAGCAGTGCACGACGATTCGAGCGCATGAAACCTCCTCAAAGTGTCTTCAGGTAGCTGACCAGATCCGCGATCTGCGCGAGCGTGAGCTGCGAGGTGCGGCCGTGGGCGTCGCCGCCGCCGCAGCTCGGATCAAAGCGGCCTTCGAGCGTCTTGGCGCAGCCGTCGTGCATGAACGGCGGGTGCAGCGCGAGCCCCAGCAGCGTGGGCACCTGCAGCGTCTCACCCGTACCGACGTCGTAGCTCTTGTTGTTGGTAAGGTGCGTTCCGTTGTGGCAGGTCGCGCAGGCAACCTCCTTGGACTCGAAGAGCACCTTACCCTTCTCTACCGACGAGTCTGCAGACACACCGAGGTGGAGCGGCGGCAGCTTGTCGAGCCAGGCGCCGAGCGCGCCGCCGTACTCCTGATCGACCTTGAAGCCGCCCATACGGCGCGTCATCACCTCGTCGACCAGGTGCTGGAACGACTTCATGTCGCCCTCCCAGTGCAGGGGCAGCGTGCTGAGCAACCCGCCGCGCATGGTCTGCGTACGGCGCGGACCGAAGTCGCGGAAGTTCCACACGTGGCCGTCGTCGAGCGCCTCGCCGTGGCAGCTCGCGCAGGACAGGCCGCTGCCGACGTCTGCGTGGAACAGGTCGTGTCCGGTGTCGCGCACGCTGCTGTCCGCCAGCTCGACGCGCGTGCGCTCGAGCAGGTTCGGCCAGCTGGAGAACGAGACCGTGCTCGGCTCCTGCACTTCGTAGACGATCAACCGCGCCGGCTCGCGACTGAGCGCGTACAGCACGCCGTTGTCGTCGAAGCCCACGGACGTGATCTGCGAGTCCTGCGCCGCCGGCGCGCCAGACGCGCAGCTCGTCTGGAGCGGGACCCCGCCGCCGTCCAGCTGCGGGCGCGGCTCGGTCGGCAGTTCGTCCAGGGGCCTCTGCTCCACGGCAGCCTCGATGCCGTCGATGGAGACCAGGTCCAGCGTGGGCGCCTCCGACAGGTAACCGCCGGGCATCGCGAACGCGGCGAAGCGGCCATCGGGCGAGCGCGCCACGTCGACGACCAGGCCGTGTGGCGCAAGCGTCACGGTGTTGATCGCCGTGCCCTGCGCGTCGTAATAGGTGAAGCTCGCCTGCGTGATGGTCTCGCAGCCGCCGCCGTAGCCGCCGCTGTCGCTGATCACCACCTCGTCGTCCTGCGACTCCTGGTGCAGCATCAGCGCGCCGCCAGCGCTGCCGGCGACCGTCCTCCAGGCGAGCGTCGGGCTCATCGTGACGTTGGTGGACTTGAGCTCTTCGGAGATCGGCTTCTTCGAGTCGCCGTCGCCGCTGGGGAACACGATGCGCTGTTGGTTCAGGTTGAGCGGCGCGCTCTTGCCCGTCACCTGGCCGGCCGACACGCGCAGCAGCTCCGCGCTGCGGTAGCGCGTGACGTCGAGCGAGCCGTCTTCGCGCACCAGCACGTCGCGCAGGTCGACGTCGAGCTGGCTGCTGGCCAGCGGCGTGTAGTCCGCCGCGGAGAGCGTGACCAGCTTGCCGTCCGCACAGGCAACCACGACCGCACTCTGCGTCGCGTCGTACGCGACACCGCGCGGCAGCGCGCACACCGGCGTCTCCGCGCCGAGCTTGGCGGTCGCGAGCTCGATCGACACCAGGCTGCCGTGGCCGCGCAGCGCGACGTGGGCGTGTGTGCCGTCGAGCGCCACGCGCCCGGGCTCGCTGCCCTTGGGCAGCACCACCGTACGTACTTCTTCAGTACTCGGGTCGAACAGGTAGACCAGGTCGCGATCGGGATCCGCCGCCACCACTACGCTGCCGTCCTTGGCGACCGCGAGCGTGCCGCCACTGATCGCGGGTGGTGGCGTGTCCGCGACGATCAGCGCATCGAGCCGCGACGGCTGCGGCACCGGCGGAATATCGATCGACGGTCGTGGGAAGCTCTCGTCCGTTGGCTTGGCGGCTCCCTCCGCACAGCCCGCGCCACTCACCGCCAGGATCAGAACTCCGACTCGTACGTTCCGCATGAACCCTCGGTGGCGTCGGACAGGCTCCAAGCTCGAACAATTTTTCGCGCCCGGCCTCGACCCGCCCCGCCTTCGCAAGCGCGATGCCAGCGCTCACCACCAGTCCGCATGCGAAGTACACGCGATTCGGCTCACGATTCGGCGTGGTCCGGCGACAGCGATGAGCCAGCGTGTGCCAGCGACGCAGCGCCGGCTGCGCCGGCCGTGGCGCGAACGAGACGCAACCCATCGGTGTGCCCCTTCACCGGGAGCACGAACGACCCTAGCCTGCGGGTATGACGGACCTCCTCGCAGCCCGTCTGCAGATGGGCATCTCGCTCGGCTTCCACATCGTGTTCGCGTGCATCGGCATGACGATGCCGTGGCTGATGGCGATCGCGTCGTACCGCTGGCTGCGCACGCGCGACCCCGGCTACCGCGACCTGGCGCGCGCGTGGGCCAAGGGCGTGGCGGTCTTCTTCGCGGTCGGCGCGGTCTCTGGCACGGTGCTCTCGTTCGAGCTTGGCTTGCTCTGGCCGCGCTTCATGGAGCACGCGGGCCCGATCATCGGCCTGCCCTTCTCCTGGGAGGGCACGGCATTCTTCATCGAGGCGATCGCGCTCGGGCTGTTCTTGTACGGCTGGGAGCGCTTGCCCGAGTGGGTGCACTTCGCGAGCGGCATCGTGGTGGGCGTGTCCGGCGTGGTCTCGGGCGTGCTGGTGGTGGCCGCGAACGGCTTCATGAACAGCCCGCGAGGCTTTCGCTGGGTCGACGGGCGCGCGGTCGATATCGACCCGGTGGCCGCGATGTTCAACGACGCCTGGGCGTCGCAGGCGCTGCACATGGTGGCGGCGGCGTTCGTCAGCACCTGCTTCGCGGTGGCCGGCGTGCATGCGTACCGGTTGCTGCGCGGCAAGGACAGCGCGTTCCATCGCAACGCGTATCGCATCGCGCTCAGCACCGGCGCCGTGTTCGCGCTGTTGCTGCCGCTGACGGGCGATCACAGCGCCAAGGACGTGGCGCGCCGGCAGCCCGCCAAGCTCGCCGCGATGGAGGCGCACTACCACACCGAACGAGACGCGGGCCTGTTGATCGGCGGCATCCCGGACGACGCGACGCAGGAGGTGCACTACGGCATCGAGCTGCCGTATATGCTGAGCGTGCTCGCCTACGGCGATCCGCACGCCGAGGTGAAGGGGCTGGAGGAGTTCGCGGACCGTCCGCCCACGATCGTGGTGCACCTCGCGTTTCAGATCATGGTCGGCGTGGGCACGCTGCTCGCGGGGGTGGGCGCGCTGGCGCTGCTGCTGCGCTGGCGCGGCGCGCTCTACGAGCGGCGCTTCTTGCGCGTGGTCGCGCTGTGCACGCCGCTCGGCTTCGTGGCCGTGGAGGCCGGCTGGACGGTGACCGAGGTCGGGCGCCAGCCCTGGATCATCTACGGCGTGATGCGCACCTCGGAGGCGGTGTCGCGCATGCCGGGCCTGCAGTGGCCGCTGCTCGGCATGGTGCTGGTCTACGGCCTGCTCAGCTACGTGGTGGCGGCGGTGATGCATCGCCTGATCGTCTCGATCGAGGCCGCCCATGCGTGAGCTGGTGCTGCTCGTGATGCTGGTCGCGGCCACACTGTACGCCGTACTCGCCGGCGCAGACTTCGGCGCAGGCCTGGTGGAGCCGTTCGTGCGCGCCGAGGACCGCAAGCGCGTCGAGGTGGCGATCGCGCCGGTCTGGGAGGCGAACCACGTCTGGCTGGTGCTGCTGGCGACGCTGGCGTTCGTGGGCTTTCCCACGCTGTACTCGACCGCGACCACGTACCTGCACATCCCGCTGGTGCTGGTGTTGCTCGGCATCGTGGCGCGCGGCAGCGCCTTCACCTTTCGCCACTACGATCCGACGCCGGGCGCCTACGAGGGCTGGTACACGCTGCTGTTCCGCGCCGGCAGCTTGCTGACGCCGCTGTTCCTCGGCATCACGATCGCCGCCACCGCCGCCGGCCGTATCTCGAGCGACGAGAGCCTCGGCTTCTACGCGCTGTACGTGGCGCCCTGGAACACCTGGTTCACGTGGAGCACGGGCCTGTTCGTGACCGCGCTGTTCGCCTTCGAGGGCGCCGCGCTGCTGGCGGCCGAGAACCCAGGCATTCGCTCCAGCGGGCGGCTGCCGTTCCTGCGCATCGCGCGCATCGCGCACGCGGCGACGATGGTGCTCGGCGGGCTCACGCTGCTGGCCGCGTACCTCGAGCATCTGACGTGGTTCGACGAGCTGTTGCACTCGTGGAGCGCGCTCGCGCTGATGGTCGTGGCCACGCTGCTGATCGCGCCGATCGCGTGGGGCTTCGTGCACGGCCATCCGTGGCTCGTGCGCCTGTCCACGGGCGCACAGGCCGCCTGCATCCTGCTCGGCTTCTTCGCCGCGCAGTACCCGGTGCTGCTGCGCATGTCTCCCCACGACGTGACGCTAGACAGCGCCGCCGCCCCCGCCGCGACCTTCCGTGTGCTGCTGATCGCGGTCGTCGTCGGCCTGAGCCTGATCCTGCCCAGCACCGCCTACCTGATCCGCGTCTACAAGCGCTGAGCGTTGACATGTGCGGCACATGCAATCATCGTGATTGCATGGCCACGAAGGTGATGATCCAGATCCGTAACGTGCCTTCCAAGGTGCACCGGATCTTGAAGGCGCGCGCGGCGATGGCTGGAAAGTCCTTGTCGGAATACCTGCTCCATGATCTGGAGCGCTCGGTGGAGAAGCCCTCGATGGAAGAGTGGCTCGCCAAGCTCAAGAAACAGCAACCGGTCGACCTCGGCGATTCGATCGTCGAGATGTTACGCGAGGATCGCGAACGGTGATCGTCATCGACGCGTCTGCCGTGGTGGAGCTGCTCTTGCAAGGTCCGCGCGCAGACCGGCTGGCAGCGCGCATCCGAGCGGGCGGCTCGGCATTGCACGCGCCGGAGCTCGTCGTGCTCGAGGTCGTGCAGGTCTTCCGCAAGGCGCGGGCAGCGGGCCGCCTGACCAAAGCGCGAGCGCAGCTAGCTTTCGATGCTTTGCTGGAGCTCCGCATGCAACGCTATACGCACGCGCCTCTGCTCGAGCGTGTCTGGTCGTTGCGCGACAACCTCTCCGCATACGACGCCACCTACGTTGCACTCGCTGAGTCACTCGATGTCCCGCTGCTCACCCTGGACGCGGGGATGGCAAAGGCTGCGAGGCATCGCGCGAAGGTCGAGGTCCTGCGCTGACGCTAGTCGTTCCACTTCGTGGCGAGCTCTTGGGTCCAGCGGTCGGCGTAGCGGGTGAGGCGGGCGGTGCCGAGGCCGGGGATGGTCGCCAGCGTGTCGCGGTTGAGCTGCGGCAGCTTCACGATCTCTTGCAGGCAGTGGCCGGGCAGCACGACCTGTTGGTCGACCTCGCGACGGGTAGCCTCGGCGGTGCGTAGCTCCATCAGGAGCGCTCGGCGCTTCTTGCGGCGCGCGATCTCGTTCGGCGACAGGTGCTCGGCCGGCTCGCCCGCGGGGGCGTCGCCGCGCTCGATGGCGTAGGTCTCGTGCAGACGCGCCGCGAACGGCCGCACCCGCGTGGACAGGCGCTTCTCGAGGTCCGCGAGCGTGGGCGCCTCCAGCGCTGCCAGGCGGATCAGCAGCTCGTTGGCGATCACGCGCGCGACGGGCTCGTCCAACGAACGCGCGATCTCGTCGCGCGCCTGGGCCAGCTCGTACAGCCGCGCACGTTCCCTGGGCGGGCGCAGGTGGCCACCCTTCACGCGCTCGAACGGCGAGCGCTCCGGCTCGACACGCGCGGCCTCGGTCAGCACGTAGGCGCACTCCTCGCGCACCTCGTCCTCGATCTCGGCGGCGCACACTCGCTCCAGCAGCGCGTCGCGCAGCGCGAACAGGTGGCGCACGTCGTTCTCCAGGTACGCGATCGCTTCCTCGTCGAGCGGGCGCGCGCCCCAGTCCGCCATCTGCATGTGCTTGGGCAACGTGATCTCGAACAACGAGGCAAGCATCGAGGCCAGGCCCGTGGCCTGGTAGCCGAGATAACGCGCGGCGATCGCGGTATCGAACACGTTGCCCAGCGGCGCACCGCTGGCCGCGAGCAGGCGCGCATCGAACGACGCGTCGTGCACCACCTTCTCCGGGCCGGCCGCAGAGAACAACGCCGCGAAGCGCGCGGCGTCGACCGCCAGCGTGTCGACGATCGCGATCTCGTCCGCGCTCGCCAGCTGCAGCGTGCAGAGCCGCGTGCGGTAGCGGAACATGCCGTCGCCCTCGGTATCGAGCGCCAGCGTGGGCTCTCGCTCCAGGCGCGCGATCAGCGCATCGACTTGGCTCGCTTCCGCAAGCGCGCTCACCGCTCGCGCTCGAGCTGCCGCATGGCGGCCTCCACGGCTTGTTTCCCGCGCACCTGCTCGTGGTCGAGCAGCTCGGACAACAGCGCCATGCCCTCCGGCGTGTCGAGCACCGTCTTCAAGCCCGCGGGCACCGCGATCGTCAGCGGCTCGAGCGCGGTCTCGCTCAACAGATCGACCGTCACCCCGAGCACGCGCGCGAGATCACGTACGTGGTTGATGCTCGGATCCGCAACCTGCGCCGCCTCGAGGCGCGCGATCGTACGCGGGCTGATCCCCACCTTGCCGGCGAGCTCGGGTTGACTCCAACCGCGCACCTTGCGCAGCGTGCGCAAGTTGGCAGCGATGACGTCCTTCGTGCTCATGGGGAGACGATACTGGCAATCCCCGGAGCGACAAGTGGACTTTGGAGCGCGTTTCGGAAATGCCGCGTAGCGAGGGCGCCGAGGCGCCGGCTCGGGCGGCGTGGCGCGGACTGGAGCGGTACTGAGTACCGCGGAAGGAG
>DASUME010000518.1:0-7691 GCA_036277895.1 Polyangiales bacterium | reverse complement strand
CGATCAGCAGCTCGTCGAACAGCTGATCGAGCTCGTTGGGCGTCGTGCCGAGCTGGGTAAGGTACTCCGGCAAGGTCTCGGCGCGCTGCAGGTTCATGCGCCGCTCGATGCGCCGCCGCACGGTGCTCTCCTTGTACCAGGAGAAGTCGTGCCCCGTACGCTGGCGCAGCAGCGCGAACAGCTTGCGCAGCGCGTCGCTGTTCAGCTGCACTTCCGCATCTTCGGGCCGTTGTGCGCGCAGGTTCTGCGCGCGCAGCTGGTACTCGCCGATGTGCCGTGGGATCTCGGCGGCGGGCACCACGTAGTCGGGCGAGTCGCCGTTCACCGCGCTGATGGGCATGCCGGTGAAGCCAGCGTCCTCCGCGACTTGCACGATCGAGAGCCCGAGCGAGGCTTTGATCTCCTTCAGGCCGAGCGTGCCGTCGCTGCCGGTCCCGGACAGCACCACGCCCACCGCGCGGTCGCGTTGATCGTGCGCGAGCGAGCGGAAGAAGTAGTTGATCGGCAGCTGTCCCGGGTGCTCGCTCGCGTCCGCCAGCGAAAATCGTCCGCGCTCGATCGACACGAAGCGCCTGGGTGGCGCCACGTACACATGATCGCGCTCGCACGGCATGCCATCCACGACCTCGTGCGTGGGCAGGGAGGTCTGCCTGGCGAGCAGGCTCGGCAGCAGGCTGGCGGGGCTCGGGGCCTGGTGGGTGATCACCACGAAGCTCAGGCCGGAGAGCTCCCCCGCGCTCGCGAAGAACGTGCTCAGCGCCTCCAGGCCGCCCGCCGAGGCACCGAGCGCGACGATCAGCGCGGGCGCACTCTCGGACGGTGCAGAGCCAGACGTGGCTTCGTCGGACTCGTCGTGCTCGATCATCGCAGCGAGCATGCTCCGTGAACACGCGTATAGCTAGCCGGCCTTCGCGGGCTGGTGCACCTCTCTCGGATGGATGAGCTCGCGCACTGCCGTGACATCGTCGTGGTCGGCGCCTCCGCCGGGGGGCCGGAGGCGATCGCGGCGGTGATCGCGCAGCTGCCGGCGAGCTTTCCGGCCTCGATCTTCGTCGTGCAGCACATGAGCCCCACTCACGTGAGCCGGCTGCCCGAGCTGCTGACGCGACGTGGTGCGCTGCCGGCCGAGTATCCCGATCACGGGCAGGGGATCGAGCGCGGCAAGATCTACGTCGCGCCCGCCGATACGCACCTGCAGCTGCGTCCCGGCGCGATTACGGTCACGCGCGGCGCCAAGGAGAACAGCCATCGCCCGTCGATAGACGCCTTGTTTCGCAGCGCTGCGCGCAGCTACGGGCCGCGCGTGATCGGCGTAGTGCTGAGCGGCTACCTGGACGGCGGCAGCGCCGGGCTGCTCTCGGTCAAGGCGCGCGGCGGTGTGACCATCGTGCAGGACCCGAGTGAGGCGCAGGTGCCCGACATGCCGCGCAACGCGCTCGAGCGCGCGCGGCCGGACCATGTGGTGACGCTGGCGCAACTGCCCACGCTGCTGTGCGAGCTGGTGGTGCAGCCAGCCCCGGACTCGGTCGGGCTCACGTTCTCGCTCGAGAGCGTGTTGGACGAGCACAGCGAGGAGACCGAGCGCGCGTTGTGGTCCGGCGTACGCGCGCTGCAGGAGAGCGCCTCGCTCGTCGCGCGCGCGGCCGCGCACAGCACCGGCGAGCTACGCGAGCGCCTGTACGAGCGCCGCGGTGTGCTGCTTCAGGATGCTCGGCTGGTGCGCGAGATCCTGATCGGCCGCTGATCACTCGTCCTTGTTGTACTTCATGTCCAGGTAGCGCTGGTGCGTGGCCAGCGCGTGCAGATCGTCCTTGGCGAGCTGCTCGGACAGCCGGATCAGCTGCTTGTCGATGGTGTCGAGCCCGTCCACGAGCTGGCGCTCGGGCGTGCTCCCGCCGTACAGCGGCTGCGTGCGCAGCGCGTTCGGCACCTTGTGCCAGCCGCTGATCAGCTGGGGCAGCTCCTCGCCGATCAGGCGCCGCACCTCCTGCGTGGAGGGATGATCGGGCGTGAGGGCGGCGACCTGGGGCGTGAGCGCATCGAGGTGATCGGACAGGCTGTCGAGCTTGGGCTGGGCGACGGACGGCAACAGCTCGCGCTCTTGCTCCAGCCAGTCGCTCGTCCGCGCGGGCAGCTGGGCGAGGCCGCTGCTCGGCGCGCCCGCCGTCAGCTGCGGGAGCTTGGGCGGCTCCGGCTTGCGCAGCACCCAGTGCAGCAGGCCCCCGTAGGTGCCCATCAGCGCCACGATCAGCACTGCGATGCCGCTCCAGCCCATCGTGAAGCCGAGCGCGAACATCAGCGGCACGAACGCGACGCTGGCGAACAGGGCCCACAACACCGCGCGCACGATGCGCGCCGCGCGCGAGCGGCGATGGCGCAGCCGCTGCTGCCGGCGGCGCTGGTAGAGCTGCACCTCGTCGCCGACCTGGGAGACCACGGCCAGCCAGTCGTGCTTTCTGTGGCGCCTCCTGCTCATCGTCGTCATTCAGTCAGCTTGAAGGCGTCGGGCTGTCCCAGCGCCTGCGAAGCGCCCTCCGCGCGCGCGATGTAGCCGCGCGACTTGTCGACCTCGTCGCTCAGGGCCTCGACGGTGGTCTTCATGTTGACCAGCGCCTGCGCCTTGAACGTGTCGATCGCATCCATGGTCTGGTAGATGTTCTGGAACGCGCGCTGCAGCGTCTCCACCGGGATCGCGGAGGACGCGGCCTGCTTGTGGATCTCGCCGGTCTGCGTGCGCAGCAGCTCCGCCGTGCCCTCGATGATGTTCGCGGTGGTGGTGTTGAGCGCGCTGATCTGTCCGAGCACGAGTCGCTGGTTGGTCATCGCCTGCGCGACGGTGACCGCGGTGCGCAGCGCGGCCACGGTGGTGGTCGAGGCGCGGTCGACGCCCTTCATCAGCTCGATGTTGTTCTTCTTGACCAGATCGAGCGCGAGGTAGCCCTGCACCGAGACCGCCATCTGCGTGAGCAGATCGGTCGCGCGCTGACGGATCGAGAACAGCGCGTTCTCGCGCACGGCCTTCGCCTTGGCGGGCTCGCTGTGCTCCAGCTCCATCGCCTTCGACTCCAGGCCGGAATCGAGCGCACGCGCCACGTGGATCATCTGCTCGAGCTTCTGCATCGACGCCCACAGCGCCTGGCGCTCGATGTCGATCGCCGCGTTGTCCTTGAGCAGCTCGTCCTTGCCGCTCGCGAGCCGGCTCAGGATCGTGGCGATGTGCGACTGCGCGGTCTTGTAGCCGTCGAAGTAGTCGCGCATCTTGTTGCCGTACGGCACCAGCCCGAACAGCTTCTTGGGCGCGAGCAGGTTGCGCTGCTTGGGGTCGAGGTCTTCGACCGTGCGGCGCAGCGCCGCCAGGTCCGTGCCGACGCTGGACTCCTTGTCCATGGTCTTGACCGGTCGATCCAGGAAGCGACTGGAGTGCGACGCGGCCTCGGCGATCTCGCGCGCGCCGAGGTTCAGCAGCTGCTCGGAGCGCTTGCCGAACTCGGGGCTGTTCGCGTCCAGCGACACCAGCTCGCGGATGTAGCCGTCCACCCGTTCGTTGAGCTTGTGCTTCTGGCCCTCTTCGAGCGGAACCAGGCCGGCGGCCTTATCGGGGGCGACCACCTTCACGGGGCTCGGCGGCTCGAGCACCAGCTGCGCCTCGCCCTTGTCGTCGTCGTTCATCCCGCTCAGTGTAGCTCGCCGCACGACGCCCGCCGGACCGGCCTCAGTGAGCAGGCGGTAAAGAATGTTGCTGCCCAGTGAAGCCAAAAATCGCAGGCACTTCTTCAGGTTGGCTAGCGGCTCCCGGGCCGCGGTCGACGTTCGCAGGGGTAGCGTATTGGTCGGCGCGCTCACGGCGCCGCGCGCCAGCCAAGCGAGGCACCCCAACTTTCGTGCCCCTGCCTATCAAGGCCCTGTGCGGCCGGCACGGACGAGTGATACAAGCAGCGGACGATCATCGATGGCAAGTAGGCGCTTCAACGGTTCATGGGAACATGGATTTCGCGCCAGCGGTCTGGTCGCCCTGTGCTGCCTGCTGGCATGCGGTGGCAACGACGTCGCGGGCGCTCCGTTGCCCTCGCTCGACGGTGGGATGATCGACGCGTCGTTCGCCGATGCGATCGCGGTTCGCCCCGATGGTGAGGTGGTCCGACCGGAGGCGCCGCCTGCGCAGCCGCCGGTCAAGACCGCTGCGCGCCGCAACCTGTACATCGTCGCGCACGAGGACGACGACCTCGGCCTGATGAGCCCGGACCTGCTCAGCCGCGTGCTGAGCGGCGAGCCCGTGCGCACCGTCTACCTCACCAGCGGCGACGCAGGCCTCGAGTGCGATGAATACGTGCGTTCCCGCGAGCAGGGAGTGAAGGTCGCCTACGCGATGATGGCGGGCGTCGACAACGTGTGGGAGGACCGCGAGACCCGGGTGCTGGGCAAGCTGGTGCGCGTCTCGCGCCTGCGCGACACCGCGATCGAGCTGGCGTTCCTCGGCTTCCACAACGGCGGCTACACGCTCAACGTGACGCCCGACCTCGAAGCGCTGTGGAACGGTGGCGTGGCCACGGTTGCGACGCGCACGCTCGACGGCCGCTCGCACAGCGACAGCTACACGCGCTCGGACCTGATCGCGGTGCTGCGCCAGATCTTGAGCGACTGGAAGCCGACGCACATCCAGACGCTCGACTCCAGCCGGCTGCAGCCGCTGGTGTGGCCGTTCGATCACAGCGACCACGTGCACAGCGCGCTGTTCGCGCTCTCGGCCATCCTGCAGTACGACCTGCCGCACAGCCTGAGCATGTACCGCGCGTACAACGACATGTTCGAGCAGCCGAACATCTCGAGCGCGGCAGAGGAGCGCAAGAAGGAGGTCTTCCAGACCTACCTGAAGCACGATCCCAAGATCTGCGACACCGGCAAGGTGGTGTTGTGCGGGCGCGAGGCAGACTGCGATCCGACTGGCTTCTACACCGACTTCAGCCGGCAGTATCGAACCGTCGTGTACGAGAACGTCGCGGGGCTCGTGCGCGGTCCATTCGGCAGCTGCGTGACCGGGGACTCGCTCAACGAGAGCGTGAAGCTCGCGCCCTGCGATCGCGACAGCCGCGCGCAGCACTTCAAGGTCTCGGTCGACGGCAGCATCACGCACCTGCCCAGCGGCCTGTGCCTCGACGCGGGGGCGAGCACGCGCGGCAGCGTGCTCACGCTCGCGCGCTGCGTCGACCGCCTGCAACAGCGCTTCCTGCTGACCACCCAGCGTCAGCTGCGCGGTCCCGACAGCACCTGCGTGCAGGCCGACGGCGAGTCGATGACGCTGCGCGAGTGCACGCTCGATCCGCGCCAGCTGGACTGGTCACCGGGCATGTTCCCCAACTTCGTGACCGGCTTGATCGAGGGCCTGACGAACTGGGAGATCCCGGACTGGATCTCGTACTACGGCTCGCTCTCGTTCGGCGACGTGGAAGGTGATGGCGACGACGACGTGTGCGTGCGGCGCGGCGACGGCGTGTACTGCGCGTTCGCCGACGGCGCGGGCTTCTCCAGCTTCGCGCGCGTGCTCGACGACTTCCGCGACGACCTAGGCTGGTTCGCGGCGCCCTACGGCGCGACCGTGCAGCTCGGCGACATCGACGGCGATGGAGCGGACGAGCTGTGCGGGCGCGGACCCAACGGCGTCTACTGCTCCGACTGGAACGACGCGACGATCTCCTTCGACCCGCCGGAGCTGCGCAGCGCCGACTTCAGCGACCTCCAGGGCTACGGCGCAGACGCGAGTCGCTACCGCTCGCTGCGCATCGTCGATCTCGACGGCGACGGTCTGGGTGATCTGTGCGCGCGCTCGGAGCTGGGCATCCAGTGCGCACGCAGCGCGGGCCGTACCTTCTGGCCGGCACAGTCGTGGACCAGCGAACAGTTCACGGACGCGCAGGGCTGGAACAAAGAAGAGTACGGCAGCACCTTGCGCTTCGGCGACGTGGATGGCGACGGCGACCCAGACGTGTGCGGGCGCACCAAGGAAGGCATCTTGTGCGCGCGCAACAACAGCGCGGGCAGCTTCATCGACCCGCACCTGTGGAGCCACACCGGCGACTTCGGCGATGGCAACGGCTGGAACAAGCAGCTCTCGTACTACGGCTCGATCCGGCTCGCCGACATCGATCGCGACGGCGACTACGACGTGTGCGGGCGCGGTCCAGGAGGCTTGTTGTGCAGCTTGTCGACGAGCACCGCGTTCACGATCGCGACCAGCCTGGGCTCCGCGGATGCGTTCTCCGACAAGAGCGGCTGGCAGCTCGATCGCTACGGCTCGACGCTGGGACTTCTGGACCTGAACCTGGACGGCTTCGCCGACCTGTGCGCCTGGGGGCCGGGCTACGACGGCAAGGTCGGGCTAAACTGTTCGCTCGCGGATTGATGCACGGGGCGTAATTCCCTGGCCGATCCGAAGGAGCGGCATGGCTTGGCGTCAGTGGGCACTCGTTGCGTTGTTCGCAGTGGTCGCGTGTGGTGACGACGACGGTGCCGAAGCGCCGGTGGAGCGCGATGCGGCGGTCGAGCTCGCGACCGACGGCAAAGACGCGTCGGCAAAGCGCGATGCGCGCGTGGCCGATGCCCGCGTGGCTTCGGATGCCGGCGTGCCGCAGGCGAGCGACGCACGCGTGGCCGATGCGCAGGCGGTGGTGGATGCGCGCGTTCCCGACGCGGGCACGGCCACCAAGGCGTCGTGGCTGATCCAGCCGGGCGACAAGGTGTTCTTCGTCGGCAACAGCTTCTTCAACTGGCAGGACCGCGTGCTCTCCGAGTGGGTGAAGGCGATCGGCCAGTCGGTCTCGCCCAAGTTCGCGATCGAGACGGGGGATCACAACCAGCCCGGCGACATGCCGCTGTCGTGGTTCTTCGAGCAGCAGAAGAGCAAGGACGCGATCGCCTCGGGCCAGTGGGACCTGTTCATCCTGCAGGGACACGAGCTGGAGCCCGTCGACCACAAGGAAGACTTCTTCGACGCCGTGCGCGCGTACCACAAGGCGATCACGGCCAAGGGCGGCAAGGTCATGCTGTTCATGACCTGGGACTTCGAGTGGAACGGTGGACCGGACTCGGAGTTCTACGAGAAGCTCTCGACCGCGTACGACGAGATCGGCGAAGAGCTCGACATCCCCGTGATCCCGGTGGGCGTGATCTACAACGACACCGTGAAGGCGCCCTTCCCGGGCGCGGATCCGTGGTTCTTGAACGGGGGCGACCTGCACGAGGTCGCACCGGGCGCGGCCGTGAACGCGTACGCCACGTTCTCGATGCTGACCGGCATCGACGCGATGGGCGTGGACTTCGAGGCGCGCAACAACGACAACACGCCCGAGATGCTGCGCTACTGCAGCGACAAGAGCTGGGTGCGCGTCAGCGAGCGGCTGAACGCGAACTAGCTCGGCTCACTTCCAGTGTGAGCTCATCTTGGCGATGGACGTCGAGTGCCACACGAACTGCTCGGGGTAGTGCTCGTGCTTCTCGCCCGAGCACATCACGTAGCCTTGGAGCGAGCCGCCCGAGCCGTTGCCGACGTCGTCGCAGTGGGGGGCGCCGAACAGGTGGCCGGTCTCGTGCACGGCGATCACCTGCTGGCGATCGAGATCGCGGTTGATGAAGCCGCTCACCTGCACGTCGATCCAGCCGCACGCGACGCCGCCGGCCAGGTCGGGCGTGAGCGCGAT
>DASUME010000517.1:0-2991 GCA_036277895.1 Polyangiales bacterium | reverse complement strand
GCTTATTTCTGTGCGTCGGAGAGTGTGTGCAGGGTGCGCTCCTCTAGGCCTGACGTAGGAGCACGACACGATGGAGGACCGTATTTCCAGCCTGGCGACGCCGCACGAGCGTAGCCCGCTCACGGGCTACCAGAAGAAGCTGTTCTTCTTGCTGGGCGTGGCGACGTTCTTCGAGGGCTACGAGTACGTCGCGCTGTCGCAGCTGTTGCCATCTCTGCGCGAGGCCTTTGCGCTCAGCGAAGGGCAAGCGGGCATCTTGATCTCGGTGATCGGCGCCAGCTCGCTGCCGGCGTACGTGCTGATCCGGCGCGCGGACCGGGTCGGGCGCAAGCCGATGCTGGCGATCACGGTCGCGGGCTACACGCTCACCTCGATCCTGTGCGCGCTGGCGCAAGACGCCTGGCAGTTCGGCGCGGCGCAGTTCCTCGCGCGGGCCTTCCTGTTCGCGGAGTACGCGCTGTGTATGGTCTACATCGCCGAGGAGTTCCCGGCCGACCGGCGTGGCTTCGCAGCGGGCGTGATGCAGGGCCTGGCGAGCCTGGGCTCGATCGTGTGCGCCGGCGTGGTGCCGCTGCTGCTCAGGACGCCGCTCGGCTTTCGCGCGGTCTACCTGGTGGGCGCGGTGCCGCTGTTGATGATGACCTGGCTACGCCGGCAGGTGCGCGAGACGGAGCGCTTCGCGCAGCTGCGCGAGGTCGAGCGCTCGAGTCCGTTCGCGATCTTCCGCACGGCATACCGTGGCCGCGTCTTGCTGCTCGCGCTGATCAACGGGCTGACGTTGATCTGCACGTACCTCGCGGTGACGTACTGGAAGGAGTTCGCGCTGCAGGAGCGCGGCTTCGATCATTCCATGGCCGCGCGTGCGCTGATGATCGCGGCGCTCGGCTCGCTGCCGCTGGTGTTCTTCACCGGGCGCTTGCTCGATGCGGTGGGGCGCAGGCTCGGCGCGCTGATCGTGCTCGGCACCGCATCGACCGCCGTGCTGACGGCGTTCAATGCGCACGCCTTTTGGCTGCTGACGCTCGGCCTGACCGGCTCGATCTACGGAGCCAGCGCGGTGCTGCCGGTGCTGAATACGCTCACGCTCGAGCTGTTCCCGACCGAGATGCGCGCGGACGCCTACGGCTGGTCGTACAACTTGCTCGGCAAGCTCGGCTACGTGGTGGGTCCGCTCGCGGTGGGCTTCGGTGCCGAGCGCTGGGGCTACGGCCCCGTGATCAGCGCGATCACGCTCCTGCCGTGGCTCGCGATCGCGCTGATCTTCGCGCGCGTGCCGGAGACGCGAGGGCGCGAGCTCGAAGACACGGCAGCCCTCTAGATCCAGCCGAACTGCACGTGGCCGCCGAGCACCACGCCGTTCAGATCGGACTCCTCGAGGTCGAAGTGGCTGACGCCGCTGGTGATGCGGTAACCGACGTTCGCGCCCACGCGCATCCAGCGCGTGAGGTTGGCGTGCACGGTGAGCTCGGGCTGAGCGACGAAGTAGCCGTCGACCTCTCCATGGTCATCATCGTGGTGGTTGTGCTCGAAGTCGTCCTGGTGAAGCACCACCGCGCCGCCGCCGATCAACATGCCGATCGCGGGGTAGACCGGCCAGTTGGTGAACGGCGCGTAGCGCACGACCAGGCCGCCGTAGCCAGTGCCGAAGTCGCGCTTGCTGCCGTCGAGCGCGGGCGGGCCGGCCGGGTCGCGCGTGAAGCCGTAGGCCGCGAAGCCGAGGCTGAGCTTGTGGGCCAGCAGGAGCGCACCCTCGAACCCCAGCAAGCCACCATCGCGGTTGAGCATGTTCGTGTAGGCCGCGGTCAGTCCGCCGTAGCCACCGACGGCCGTGCGGCGCCCGAGCAACAGCGGCGGTCCGTCGTAGTAGCTCCGTTCACGCCGTGCTTGCTGAGGATAAGCTCGATATTGGACTGCCGGCGGCGCGGCGGGTGGAGTCGTGACCAACGGCGAGGGCGCCACCACGGCGGTCGGCGCGTCCTGCGCCTGCGCCAGAGGCGCGAGCAGGCCGAAGCTACTCACAATCGCGAACGTCAGCAGACTACGGAGGTGTGCCATGCGCTTCTGTGCCCGCAGCGCTCGCGATCGTTCATCGCGCAGCAATGAAGACCGCTTTGAGGAGCTACCGGCGCCCTCCGAGCGCGCCGCGACAAGACGCGCCTGCTCGAGCAAGGCTGAGGGCGAGACGTGGAGCGTGCGACCTGTCCGTCGCGCTCAGGAGGTATGCGATGTCATCCTTCGCGGAGGATGGCGGGGGCCACGCCAGCGCGCGTCGAGCCGCACGTCCGAGGCGCGCCAGACGAGCAAGCGCGAGTCGGTCAGGTCGGCGAAGCGCTCAGTCGAAGTCGCAGACGTAGCTGCTCGACTGGACTTGCGGCTCTTGCTCATAGTACCGGTCGTCGATCGTCGCCTCGCGGTTGGCGGCGGAGTAGCTGAACGATAGGTTCTTGGTGGTGCCGGTGCTCTCGCGCAGGCGGAGCGTGCTGCCGCTGATCTCGTACGTGCCGCTAGTGCGCTTGGCGGGCTCAGCGCCGGACACCCCGCGGCCGACCGCGTAGGCGTACTCGCAGGCGTCAAACTGGCCGGTCGAGCGCAGGATGTAGCGGCGATTCGCGTTCGCTCAACGACGGCGTGGCGGTGGGGCCTGGTCTCCCAGCTCCGGGTTCGCGACGGGCTCCGCGATCGGGGCCGTGACGGGTGGAGCGGGAGGGGGCGGCTCGACCGGGGCTGCGACCGGCCGCTCGATCACGAGCGGCTTCTCTTCGAGCTTGCGGTCGAGCACGCCGGCGAAGACGTCGCCGAACTTGTACGTCAGCGACGCCATCGCGAGGAAGCCGGGCGACGTGCCGCCGATGAAGTTCGGGCCGCCGGTGACGAAGCCGTTGGTGACCACGCCGTCGAAGTAGAACGTGCCCTTCTGGAAGCCGAGGCCCGCGCTCCAGCGGAAGGCGCCGTCGCCGACGCGCTCCGTCTCGGCCGCGCTCGTGCGCCGCA
>DASUME010000516.1:0-2299 GCA_036277895.1 Polyangiales bacterium | reverse complement strand
CGGCGCTGCTCGATGACGAGCACGGCCGGCACTGGGAGCTCGCGCCCGAGGCACACGCCGACGAGACCACGCGCCGCAAGCAGATGTATGTGGCCGACACCAACGTACTCTACACGCGCTTCAACACGGACCAGGGCCGCTCGAAGCAAGTGGACGTGATGGCGGTCGAGGACGCGCCGCAGCGTGTGGTGCGGGTGGTGGATGGGATCCGCGGCACGGTGGCCTACCGCATGCGCTGTGCGCCGCGCTTCGACTACGCGCGCGCCAAACACCGGGTGGAGGCGCGCGGTCGGAACGAGGTGATCTTCATCCCGGAGCAGGGCACGCCGCTGCGGCTGCGCGCGAGCGTTCCGCTGGAGATCGTGGGCTCGGATGTGCAGGCCTCCTTCAAGGTGTCGGCGGGCGAGAGCGCGAGCTTCGTGCTGGAGGAGGACGGCGACGAGCGCAGCGACGAGCTGGGCGGCCAGCGCACCATCGAACAAGCGGTGGCGTACTGGCGACGGTTGCTCGCGCGCTCGACGTATCGCGGGCGCTGGCGCGAGATGGTGCATCGCTCGACGCTGCTGCTGAAGCTGCTCACCTGCAACGAACACGGCCCGATCATCGCGGCACCGACGTTCGGGCTGCCGGAAGTTGACGGGGGGGCAATCGCAACTGGGACTACCGCTACACCTGGATCCGTGACGCGGGCTTCTCGCAGTACGCGCTGATGCGGCTCGGCTTCGTCGAGGAGGCCGACGCGTTCATGCGCTGGATGGCGGCGCGCGCCGAGAGCGGCCGTGGCGACGGCTCGCTGGAGGTGATGTGCCGGGTCGATGGCGGCAGCTGCCTCGACGAGCACGAGCTGCCGAACCTGCGCGGCTATCGCGGCGCCAGTCCGGTGCGCATCGGCAACGCCGCCCACACGCAGCTGCAGCTCGACATCTACGGAGCGCTGCTCGACGCCGTCTACCTCTCGAACAAGTACGGCCAGCCGGTCAGCTACGACGGCTGGCGCGGGATCACCAAGACGGTCGACTTCGTGTGCGCGAACTGGCAGCGCGCCGACGAAGGCATCTGGGAGTTCCGCGGCGGAGAGCGCGAGCTGCTGCACTCGCGCCTGATGTGCTGGGTCGCGGTCGATCGCGCGATCCGCCTGGCCGAGCGGCGCTCGCTGCCCGCGCCCGTCGTGACCTGGAACGAGGCGCGCTCGGCGATCCACCACGACATCTTCGAGTCGTTCTGGAGCGAGGAGCGGCAGGCGTTCGTGCAGGCGAAGGGCTCGCGTGCCCTCGATGCCGCGTGCTTGCTGATGCCGCTGGTGCGCTTCGTGAGCTCGTCGGACCCGAAGTGGCGCGCGACGCTCGACGCGATCGGTCGCGAGCTGGTCGAAGACGGGCTGGTGCGCCGCTACGACGGCGAGCTGAGCCGCGAAGAAGACGGCCTCGACGGCTGCGAAGGCAGCTTTACGCCGTGCTCCTTCTGGTACGTGGAGGCCCTCGCGCGCGCGGGTGACGTCGAGCGCGCGCGCGACCTGTTCGAGACCATGCTCGGCTACGCCAACCACGTGGGGCTGTACGCGGAAGAGCTCGGTCTCGCCGGCGAGCACCTCGGCAACTTCCCGCAGGCGCTGAGCCACCTGGCGCTGATCAGCGCGGCCTTCTCGCTCGACCGCGAGCTCTCCGGCGAGCGTCGCGGGGCGTGGCAGCGCTGAGCGTTTTTACCGGTGACGCCCCGAAGGTACGAAGCCGCTCCATGAAGTCGCCTTCCTTCCTCGTGCGTCGCGCCGTTCGGGACCTTCGTGTCGGGGTGCTCGCGACCCGCGTCGTGGCGGCCACCGCCGCGCGCCGCCTGTTGCACGGTCCCAAGCGTCCACAGTGGAGCGTGCGCTTCGAGGTCGTGAACGAAGTGATCCGAGCGGTGGTCGCGCTCGGGCATCGCGAGATGACGCTCGAGCCGCAGCGTGAGGTCCCCCTTCGCCCGCTTTCACGCGGGGTGCTTCGCAAGCTCAGCTGGCGTCGAGGCACGCTCGCGGGCATGCCCACCGAGGAGCACACGCCGCGCGACTGGAAGCCCAGCGACCTGGTCTGGCTGCACTTGCACGGCGGCGCCTACGCGATGGGGTCACCGGCCTCGCATCGCTGGATCGCCGCCCGCATCGCGCTGAGCACCGGTGCCCGCTGCATCCTGCCCGAGTACCGCAAGGCACCCGAGTGTCCGTATCCAGCAGCGATCGACGACGTGCTGCGCGCGTATCAGGCGCTGCTCGCCGACGGCGTGTCGCCGAGCAACCTGGTGCTCGGCGGAGACTCCGCGGGCG
>DASUME010000515.1:0-3092 GCA_036277895.1 Polyangiales bacterium | reverse complement strand
TCGGCTCGCCGATCGACGTAGCCGTCGGTGGCTTCCCAACCGCGGCACTCGCGAGCCCACCCGGCTTCAACGCATCCGTGAGCGCGATCTTCACGGACACCAGCACGCCGATTCGCGTCTGGGTGCAGGCGTACTGAGCGCTCAGTGCGGATCGGCCAGCGGCATCTTCACGCCGTGGAGCTTCACCTTGAGCAGCACCTCGTCCTTGATCAGATCGTCGGGCATGCCGGGGTAGACGATCTGGAAGTCCTTGCGGTTGATCGCAAACTCCGCGTCCGCGTCGATCGCCTCCGGCGTGACCCGCACCTTGGCGGGGAACGTGATCGACTTGGTCACGCCGTGGAACTCCAGGTTGCCGGTGATGCTGTGGGTCGCGATCGGGTCGCTGGTCGGCTCGATCGAGGTCGAGCGGAACGTTGCCTTCGGGAACTTCACGACGTCGAGCAGATCGGGGCTCTTCAGGTGCTCCGTCAGCTTGGCGTCGTCCGCGGTCAACGACCCGGTCGCCACCTCGACGGTCACCACGCTCTTGCGTGGATCGCCCTCGACCAGATCGATCGAGCCCGTGAACACCTTGAACGCACCGTCGTGCTTGCGCGTGACCTTCGCCCCCACGAACTCGAACAGCGAGCTCGCGTTCGAGAACACGTACTTGGTCGCCGCCGTGGCAGTCACGGCTTGCGTCGTGACCTCGGCCGGGGCGCTCACCTTGGCCATCGTCTTCCCCTCGGCGGGGTTGTTGTCGCAGCCAGCCAGCGCCAGCAGCAACGCGCACGTGCATGCCTTGTTCATCGGGCCCTCCACGGTTGGAGTCTCGCACACGAATGGGGGATGGGAACGCAAAGTGCTAGCTTGAGGCTTCATGCCGTTGCTTCCGATGCGCGATGGGCGCTCCTTGCACGTGAGGGTTCTCGGACGGGGGCCCCCCGTGATGGTGGTGCACGGCTTCGCGGCCGACGGGAGCTCGTGGCTGCCGTTCATCGCGCCGCTGCTGCACCGCTGTCGCTTCATCGTGCCGGACCTGCGCGGCTTCGGCCGCAGCCATGCCCTGCCCTTCGTGCAGGACTGTGCCCTCACCCAGTTCGCGCATGACCTCGGCGACACCCTGAAGGCGCTGCAGGTCGAGCGCGCCGCGCTGGTCGGCATCTCGATGGGCGCGCTCAGCAGCGTGCAGGCCTTCGAGCTCGGCGAAGCGCCTCGCATCGAGCGCTACTTGCACATCGATCAGGGCCCCGTGATCCACAACGCCCCCGACTACCCGCACGGCCTGCTCGGCGACCTGCAGGGCGACTTCTTTCGGGACGTGCGCGTGCTGCTCGACGAGCTGGAGCGCGAGCACCTCGAGAAGGACTGGCCCGCCATCCCCACCCGCCTGCGCAACGAGTTCTGGCGCCTGCTCGGCGTGTTCGCCGCGGCAGCGTTCAGCTCGCAGCTAGCGCAGCGCTTGCTCGCCTGGGCCTCCAAGCGCGAGCGCGTGATGATGCGCGCGATGCCCGTCAAAAACTGGCAGGTCTACACCAGCGTCGTGCGCTCCTACACCGAGCGCGCCTACGACCTGCGCGAGTCCTTCCGCAAGATCCAGGTCCCGCTGACCGTGCTGATCGGCGGCGGCTCCCGCATGTACCCCGCCCCCGGCCAGCGCGCGATCGCCCACTACGCCCCCCACGCCACCCTCCGCGAGATCCCCGGCGTAGGCCACATGATCCCCTACGAAGCCCCACGCGTCTTCCTGCGCGAGCTAGCTACCTTCCTCGCAGCCTGATCCGCGATTCGCGAGTGAAAACAGCGACTCTAGTCGGTTCATGAAATGTCTTGAACGCCGGGCGGCCGCGTGGGAGCGTGCGCTATGGCCAAGCCTGAAAAGTTCGCCTCACAGATGGACCGCGAGCTCCTCCGTGCGTTGCGCGAGCACGCGGAGACGAGCGGCCGTTCGATCTCGACCTTGCTCGACGAAGCGGTCCGCGAGTATCTCGAGCGAGCTCGCGTGCGTCCTGCATTTCGTTCGGCGATGGACGAGGTACTCAGCGAGCACGACGAGTTGCTCCAACGCCTAGCGCGCTGAGCGCACCGTGGACGCGACACTTTATCTGACGCTCGACGAGGTCCTCACGCTGCACGCTGCCTTGCTCGCACGACACGGCGGCGCGAGCGGCGTGCGCGACCTGGGCTTGGTAGAGAGCGCACTCGCACGTGCACGCTCCGGCTACTACGAGAGCCTGAGCGAACAGGCCGCAGCGCTCCTCCAGAGCTTTGCGATGAACCATGCCTTCATCGACGGCAACAAGCGCGTCGCGTGGGCCTCGACCATGGTCTTCCTGCGCATGAACGGCTACCGCGTGAGAGTGAGTGCCGACGACGCCGAGCATTTCCTGATCGACGACGTCATCACAGGCCGAGCGGAGGTCGCACCGATCGCGAAATGGCTCGAGCGGTTCATGCGTGCGGTGTGATGACGAAGCTCCCGCGTAGCCCCGAAGCCGTCATCTTCGATGTGGACGGCCTACTCATCGACACCGTGCCGCTCTACGCGGCGGCGATGGTCGAGGCCGCGCAGGATCAGGGCGCTCGGCCGCAACGCGAATCGCTGCCTCGCCCTCGAGGCTACGCGCGAGAGGACCGCGTCAGCATGGGCAAGCGGCTGATCGCAGACAGCTGAGGCCGTCTACAGGTCTTCTTTGCGCAGCGTGCCCGAGCGATGGCTGGCTTGCTGCGCTTCGACGGGCTTCGCCGCGGGCGCGGGCTCGACCGGCGCCGGCTCGACGGGTGCTGCGCTGATCGGCGCGGGCGCGACGGGCTTGCGCGCGAGCTTCGGCTTGGCCGCAGGCGCGGGCGCAGGAGCGAGCGGCGCCTCCTTGCCAGTCACCTCGACCGGCAAGGAGGCGCGCACGGGCTCCGCCTGGACCGGCGTCTCGATCACCGGTGCCACGCTTGCGGGCAACGAGGCCGGCAACGCGGCGCGCGGCTCTCCGCGCAGCAGCACCGCCGCGAGCGCGCCCACGATCGCCACGAGGCCGATGCCGATCGCGAGCGCCGTGCGCGAACGTGCGGCATGCGGCGGCAGCGTCTGCCCGCGTGTGGTCGCGCGCGGCATG
>DASUME010000514.1:0-2861 GCA_036277895.1 Polyangiales bacterium | reverse complement strand
GTCGCAGCTTCGAGCGACTTGTCGCTGCTCGAGCTCATGTACGCCAGCGTGGCCGACAGGATCATGAACAGCGCGGCGCTGATCGACGTGAGCCGGGTGAGGAAGTTGCCGGCGCCCGAGCCGCCGAACACGGTCTGGCTCGAGCCACCGCCGAACGCACCGCCCACGCCGCCACGACCGGGCTGCAGCAGCACCACGAGGATCAGGAACAGGCAGACCAGGACGTAGAGGATCGAGAGGAACGTGTACATGGCTTCTTTCGCGCGGCGTCGTCTCACGAACGCCCACCGCGAGCCTGGCTCGCGGGAGGCGTCCTTTTAGCGCGCCGCCGCGACGATGGCCACGAACTGCTCGGCCACCAGGGACGCGCCGCCCACCAGGCCGCCGTCGATGTCCGGCTGGCCCAGCAGTTCCTTGGCGTTGTCCGCCTTCATGCTGCCGCCGTACAGAATGCGCACTTTCTGCGCGAGGGCGTCGCCGTAGGCGTGCGTGAGATAGGCGCGGATCGCGGCGTGCACGGCCTGCGCATCGGCCGGGGTGGCCGTCTTGCCGGTGCCGATCGCCCACACGGGCTCGTAGGCGATCACGACCGAGCTCAGCTTGGCGTCGTCGAGCCCGGCCAGCGCCGCGGCGGTCTGGCCGACCGACACGCCCACGGTGGCGCCTTGCTCGCGCTGCTCCAGCGACTCGCCCACGCACACGATCGGCGTCAGCCCGGCCGCGTACAGAGCAGCCGTCTTCTTGCGAACGGTCTCGTCGGTCTCGCCGAAGAACTGACGGCGCTCGGAGTGCCCGACGATGCCGTACGTGACGCCGGCGTCCTTCAACAGCGGCGCGCTCACCTCGCCGGTGAACGCGCCCTTGTCCTGCCAGTACACGTCCTGCGCCGAGACAGCGACGTGGGTGCCCTTGAGTGCGGCGGCCACGCTCGCCAGCGCCGTGAACACCGGCGCCACCACGACGTCGGCCTTCGCGCCCTTGGACCCATCGGCCACGGCCTTGGCGAGCGCGACCGAAGCCTCCAGCGAGTTCTGGAGCTTCCAGTTGCCGGCGATCAGCTGCTTGCGGCTCATGACCGAAGCACTTCCACGCCCGGGAGCTTCTTGCCCTCGAGCAGCTCGAGCGACGCGCCACCCCCGGTCGACACGTGCGTGTAGCGCTCGGTCAGCCCCGCCGCCTGCACGGCCGCGACGCTGTCGCCGCCGCCGACCACGGTGAAGCCCTGGCAGTCCGCCATCGCGCGCGCGACGCCGAAGCTGCCCTCCGCGAACGGCGGGTTCTCGAACAGACCCATCGGGCCGTTCCAGAACACGCTCTTGGCGCGGCGCAGGCGCTCGCCGAACGCCTTCACGGTGCGCGGTCCGATGTCGAGCGCCATCTCGTCGGCGCCGATCGCGGCCACGTCCGTGGGCTTGCCGCTGGTCGCCTTGATCGAGTCCGCGACCACCACGTCGGTCGGCAGGATCAGCTGGATGTTGCGCTCGCGCGCCTTCTGCAGGAGCGTGCGCGCGAGCGGCAGCTTGTCTTCTTCGATCCGGCTCTTGCCCACGTTCAGGCCCTGCGCGGCCAGGAACGTGTTCGCCATCGCGCCGCCGATCAGCAGCTCGTCGACGCGCTCCAGCAGCACCTCGATGACCTCGATCTTGTCGCTGACCTTGGCGCCGCCGAGCACCGCCACGTACGGCTTCTCGGTGCTGCTGCGCAGCTTCTCCAGCGCGGCCACTTCCTTGACCACGAGCAGGCCCGCCGCGCGCTGCGGCACCAGCTTGGGCAGCGCGTGCACGGAGGCGTGCGCACGGTGCGAGCTGCCGAACGCGTCGTTCACGTACACCTCGGCGAACTTCAGCAGCTCGCGCGCGAACAGCTCGTCGTCGGCTTCTTCTTCCGGATGGAAGCGCAGGTTCTCCAGCATCGCGACCTGGGTGTCGCGCAGGTCGGTCACGACCTTGCGCGCGCCGTCGCCGATGCAGTCGTCCGCCAGCAGCACTTCCTGCTTCAGCAGCTCCGCCAAACGCGCAGCTGCGGGCTCCAGGCTGAATTCCGGCTTCTTCTTCCCCTTGGGGCGGCCGAGGTGCGACGCGAGCACCACGCGCCCGCCGTGCTCCTGGATCCACTTGATGGTGGGGATCGCGGCCTGGATGCGCGTGTCGTCCGTGACCTTGGTGCCGTCGAGCGGCACGTTGAAGTCGACACGCACGAACACCGTGCGCCCTCCGACATCGACGTCGTTCAGCGTTCGTACGTTGCCCATGACTTCAACCCTTCTTCGCGGCCAGACGCGTGATGTCGACCATGCGCGAGGAGAAGCCCCACTCGTTGTCGTACCAGGCCTGCACCTCGACCAGGTCGCCACCGACGACCGCGGTCTGCGCGGCGTCGACGATCGAGGAGCGGCTGTCGCCGATGAAGTCGCTGGAGACCAGCTCGCGCGTCTCGAAGCCGAGGATGCCCTTGAGCGGACCTTCCGCGGCCGCCTTGAGCGCCGCGTTGACCTCGTCGCGCGTGGTGTTCTTCTTCACCTGCGCCGTGAGGCAGGTGAGCGAGACGTCCGGCGTGGGCACGCGGATCGAGGTGCCGTCGAGCTTGCCCTTGAGCGCCGGCAGCACGAGGCCGATCGCCTTGGCGGCGCCGGTGGTGCTGGGGATCATCGAGAGCGCGGCCGCGCGGGCACGGCGCAGGTCCTTGTGCGGCAGGTCGAGCAGCTGCTGGTCGTTGGTGTAGCTGTGCACCGTGACCATGTGGCCCTTCACGATCTCGAACGAGTCGTGCAGCACCTTGGCGAGCGGCGCGAGGCAGTTGGTGGTGCACGACGCGTTGGAGATGATCGTGTCGGTGGGCTTGATGCCCGTGTGGTTGACGCC
>DASUME010000513.1:0-2487 GCA_036277895.1 Polyangiales bacterium | reverse complement strand
GTCGCGGGCGCCGCGCTGACGGTGGCCTCCAGCTCCTTGGCCTCGGTCGCGTGCGTCTCGACCATCGTGCGCGTCTCGGTGAGGAACGCCTTGAGCTGCTCATCCGTCGCGCCGGGGGCGAGGCGGCTGTCGATCAGCGTCAGCACTTCCTGGTGCGCCTGCGCCTGCGCCGCGACGTAGGCCGCGTCGAAGCTGGCCGCGTCCGCGCTCTCGAGCGAGGCGAGGTTCTGCTCACCCTTGGCAGTGAGCTCCTGGCTGACCGGAGTCTCCTCGGGGGTGAGCTTGACTTTCTTCGCCCATGCCTTGGCCTTGGTGCTCGACTTCGTGTGCGCCTGGATCATGTGCGCGGCGAACTTCTTCACCTTGGGGTTCTTCGACTTCTTCTGCGCGAGCTTCGCCTGCGCGATCTCGCCCGTGTCCACGGCGTCGAGCACCTTGGCGATCTGCGCGTCGGTGAGCGGCGCGGGCGGCGGCGGCGGCGGCTCTTCGACGGGCGGCGCCACGGGCTCAGGCGGCGGCGCCTCCGCGACCACGATGGTCTGCGCCGGCGGCAAGCTCGGCGGAGCCTCCGGGGGCGGGGTCTGCTTCGCACACGCTCCGAACAACAGCGAGGACACGGCGACGGCAACGAGCGACTTGGACATGATCGATCAGCTCCTCACGATGATTTGCACACGGCAGCGCGCGCTTAAGTTCGCGGAGAACGTAAGCGCGGCGACACCACGGAAAGTGAACCGATGCTCGCATCGGCACTTCCGTCTGGAGTTATCCCCGTTTTGCTCGCGCGCGGAGGAACCGCGCGCTTCGACACTGGCGCGCACGGTTCTATCCGATACGCGTGTCCTCACGCAACGAACTCGTTCACGCGCGAAGCGAGTTCGATACCCCGAGGGCGCTCAGTGCGGCAAACCGCGGATGAAGTCCGCGATCAGCTGCATACCTTGCGGGTCGGCGAGCTCGGTGGCGATCGGCGGCATCTGCGTGCGTGGCCCGCGCTCGCTCATGCGGAAGTAGACGCCACTCTGCTCCGGATCGCCAGCGGTGATGCGAAGCTTGAGGTCGCTGCCCATGAAGGACTGCAGCTTCACGCCCACGCTGCTCTGGTACGGGATCGTGGCGTCGACGCTGCTCTGCGCGACGGACAAGCGCAGGTTGAGATCGGTGTCCGGGCGCGAGCTGCCGCTCGGGTTGTGGCAGTGGGCGCAGTTGGCGTGCAGGTAGCCGAGTGCCTGGGCCTGCTCGGGCGTGCCGGGGACCACGTAAGGTCCGCGGTTCACCTTGAGCGGGAACGCTTGCTGCGCCTGCACCGCGGAGATGCCGAGCACACGCCCGATCTCGCCGTTGTGGCAGGTGCCGCATTGTTTGGTGTCGGGTACGTCGTGCGCGGTGCCGCGTACGTTGCTCGCGCCGTCCCACGCCAGCTCGGCGTCGCTCTCGTCGTCGCGCCACACGAAGGCGCCGAAGAAGTAGTCGCGCTCGCCGCTGCCCACGCGCGCGATCACGCGTGTCTCCAGGCGCTCGTCCGGCGTGCGGAACTCCTTGAACAGCACGCTGCCGACCGGAAGCTGCCAGTGATCGGGATCGCTGTCATCGATTTTCGTGCCGGCGGGCAGGCGCAGGTGGCGATCCTTCTGCGCGCCGTCGCTCCACAGGGCGTAGCGCGGCTCGTACGCGATCAGATCGGGCGCCAGCGTCTTGCTCGCGATGTCGGTGTACAGCCCGACCTGCGACAGCAAGAACGGCTGCTTCTCCGCCGGCCAGTCGACCTTGGGTGGCACGAACACGGACGCGTCCTCGACGCGCGCGTCGAAGACTTGCGCATCCTCGACGACGAGCGTGTCGTCGACGCGCGAGTCGGGGAGCGCCGCGTCGAGCGCAGAGAGATGCTCCGAGGGCGCGTCGTCGCCGCACGCTGCGAACGCAAACAGCACGGACAGCGTGAGGCGTCGCATGTCAGGGCCCCGTCGGGATGTCGCAGCTGCTCAGCTCGTTCACCTTCGGCGCGAGCGACAGCAGGTAGTGCGCGATGTCGGTCGCGTCGGCGTCCGTGATGCCGCTGAACGGCGCCATCGCCCCGGAGGGCATCGGCGGGCAGAGCGGCTTGTCGTCCTTGTCGATGCCCAGCTTGATCACCTTGACCAGCTTCGCGATGTCGTAGTCCTTGATGCCGCTCTCGTCGGGCGTGAGGTTCGACGTGTAGATCACGTCTGGCCACGGCGGTGCCTCGAGGCCCAGCTGCATCGCGGGGAAGCCGCGGCCGCCTTCGAAGGCGCGGGTCACGATCGGGCTGTCGTTCTCGTCGTGCGGCGTGTGGCACTCCATGCAGACGCCGAACTGACCGGCGAGGTAGCGGCCGCGCTTGGCGGCATCCTGCTCGGGGTAGCTCGGGCTGGGCTGCGGGATCAGGGCCTCGGGCCAGGTCGGCGCGGGCGCCGGCACGTTGGCGAAGCCGTCGCCCCGTGCCGCGGCCACCATGTGATCGACCGC
>DASUME010000512.1:0-2787 GCA_036277895.1 Polyangiales bacterium | reverse complement strand
AGCTCCAGCGGCAGCAGCACGTTCTCGCGCGCGGTCAGGTTGCCGAGCAGCTGGAAGTCCTGGAACACGAAGCCGAGCTTCTCGCGCCGCAGCCGCGCGCGCGCCGTCTCGTCGAGCGACTCCAGCGCGAACCCATCGATCAGGATGCTGCCCTCACTCGCCTCGTCGAGCGCGCCGATCAGCCCGAGCAGCGTGGACTTGCCGCTGCCCGAGTGCCCGACGATGGCCACGAACTCGCGCTCGGCGATGCGCAGCTCGATCTGATCGAGCACGGTCAGGGTGGCGGTGCCCGAGCGCAGGCGCCGGCTGACGCCGCGGCAGACCACCGCATCGGAGGCCTCGATCGCGATGGCCCGGGGATTCGCTGTCATGCACTCTCCATGTCAGATGAAGCTCGCTCTCGCCTTCGCCATCGCCCTGCTCGTCGCGTGTTCGCGTGAGGAGCCCGCGCTTCCCTCGTTGCCCCCAGAGCCCGTGGCCGCCGCATCGGGTCCTTCCGTGGCCTTCCTGGGCGACAGCATCACGGCCGGCTTCGAGCTGCGCGCCGAAGAAGCATACCCTGCCCTGGTGCGCGCTCAGCTCGCGCAGAGCGGCAAGGACTTTCGGCTGATCAACGCCGGCGTGAGCGGGGACACGACGTCCGGAGGACTGCGCCGCGTGGACTGGCTGCTGACGCAGAAGCCGAAGCTGGTGGTGATCGAGCTGGGCGCAAACGACGGCATGCGTGGCGCGCCGTTGCCGGAGATCGAGAAGAACCTGCGCGCGATCGTGGACAAGGTGCGCGCAGCCGGCGCGGGCGTGCTGCTGCTCGGCATGCGCCTGCCGCCGAGCTACGGCGAGCCCTACGCGACCGACTTCGCCGCGCTCTACGACCGGGTCGCGCAGGAGCTCACGCTGCCGTACGTGCCGTTCTTCATGCAGGGCGTGGCCGGCATCGCCGCGCTCACGCAGGCGGATGGTTTGCACCCGACCGCCGAAGGACACGCAAAGCTCGCCGCCAACGTGGCGCCCGCACTCGCGCGCCTGCTCTAACTTAGATGACGAACTTCGCGCTCACAGGCGCGTGATCGGGCACCGCGAGATCGGGCTCGCCGGTGAAGCCGTTGCGGATCTCGATCGCGGGCGTGCGGCGCAGGCCGTGCTCGCGCGGCATCAGCGCGGCGCTGGCCAGGATGTGATCGAGCAGCTCGCGCTGGCCGTGCGCCATACGCGACCAGCGATCGCTCTCGGGTGCGAGCAGCGCCACGTTGAACAGCCGCTGCGCATCGTGGCGGTCGCCGCGCTGGAACGTGCCCTGCGCGTTGGTGCGGTCGCTCGGGCCACGCGGCTGGCAGCCGGGCGGGCCGTAGAGCAGCTGCGTGGTGGCGGCCTCGGGCACGTCATTGAGGTCGGCCAACAGCAGCGCGGGCTCTTCGGCCGCGAGCAGCTCGGTGATGTGCTCGCGCAGGGCGACCACCTCCTGCACACGGCGCTCCAGGGCACGCGCGAGCGTGCGGGTGCGTTCGTGCTCGCTCTCGGCGAGGTCGCGTCCGCCGAGGACGGTGGCGAGCTTCGAGTCGAGGTGCGCGGTGACGATGTGCAAGCGCTGGCCGGCGTGCTCGATCACCACGCGCAGCGGCGTGCGCGAGAAGCCCTTGTCGAGGTAGTGCACCTCCAGCGGCTCACGGCGCAGCAACACGGCGACACGGCTCCCTCGGTCGTCCGGCATGCCGACCACCGCGGCCGCGAAGTCGAGCTTCAGCGCCAGCTCGTCGACCGACTGCTCGTCGCGTACGTCCTGCAGCGCGAGCACGTCCGGCTGCAGCGAGCGCAGCACCGTCGTCAGGTGATCGAGCTTCGCCCCGTACGACTCCGACGAGGTCGCGAAGCTCTCTACGTTCCACGTGGTCACGGCGAGCGTCATAGGCCAGAGCCTACGTCGGCGCGCCGAGGCATCCAGAGGCGCGCGCGTGATGCTGCGCAGACGCTACCTGCGTCGCCGAATCGCCACACGAAATGCGCCCAATTGCCATAATTAGGACTGCGGCCTGTTCGCGGGCTCGGCAGATTGACCACGCCGAGAAGGGCGTAATAGTCGCGGTATGAGCTTGTTCGATGTCGAGCCCTTCACGTGCTGGCGCTGCGATGAGTGCGGTCAGACCATCGCTTCCGCGCGCGAAGGTTGGGTCGAATGGCGAGAGCGTGACGGCACGCTGTGCGACTTCCGGATCGTGCATCACGTGAGTGCCTCCCCACGTGGGGAGCTCGGCTGCTACGGCGCGAAGACCGCTGGCAACATGCTGATGGAGGAGACGCTCGGCACCGACGGACTGGCGTGGCTGCTCGGGCTGCTCGCGAAGTCGCCCGTCGAGCGTGAGCCATTCGCGGAGCTGGTGCGCCGCCTGCAGGTGCCGTTCTACGAGCTCGCCCGCAACCACGTCGTGGACCCGACCAGCTTCGAGACCAACGGGGTGCGCGAGTACACGCAGGCCGGCATCGCCGCCAAGCTGCGCATCCCTTCGCCGGCCTGAGCGGGGCAAAGCGCCCGCGTCGGTGAGGAATTGCTGCTCGTTCAGCGCCTTCGTCACCAAACCGCCGCGAACAACGTACCGAGAAGTTCCCGCACGTCCTGCGCGCAAACCCTAATTGCAGGGCGTTGCCGACGTCGCCACCGACCGACGTGTCGAACGGCGCGGCAGCGAAAGGAAGCGCAGGGATGAGAGGCAGCAAGCAAGTTCGTTCGGCAGCGTTCGCCAGCTGTGTGGCGGCGTTCGCGTTCGGAGCATGCAACGACGACGAGGACGTCCT
>DASUME010000511.1:0-3247 GCA_036277895.1 Polyangiales bacterium | reverse complement strand
GTGGGTGAGCCGCGCCCACGCTACGCGCGCTTCACGCTCAACTTGCTCGCGCGCGGCCAGGCGATCCCGGAGGGCATGGCCAAGCGCGCGCTGGTGATCGATCACGAGCCGCTGTGGGTCGAGGTGCAGCGCGTGGGCGAGCGCGCCGTGATCAGCGTGCAGGCGCGCATCGAGCTGCGCGACGGCATGCCTGCACTGGCCGGCCAACGCGAGCGCATGCTCGATGGTTTGACGACGCTGTCCCCGTTCTTGCGCGAGCACCTGGAGCTGATCGACTCGCCCCACGACGGGCTGGCGATCCAGGACGTGCAGACCGGCGAGAGCTTCATGCCGAGCGAGACCGGGCGCCGCGGACCTGACACCATGGAGACCGTGTACACCTTCCCGCAGACGCGCATACACGGCACCGTGGCGCTCGACGTCCGCACACCGATCAAGCGCCTGCTCTTGTGCAACACGCAGGTGGTGCCGGGCCTCGGCTTCGAGGGAACCTTACTGTCCGCATACTCCGCGGCGCGCGCCGTGACCCGCTCGCTCGGGCGCGACTGGATGAACCGCGGCCGCTGGACGAAGGTCGAGTTGTAAGCCGGGCGTTCGTTATACCATCGGCGGATGCAACCGACCGGCGAGCCGCTCCGCATCAACCTGCATCAGCTCCTGCGCGCGATGATCGACAAGAACGCGTCGGACCTGCACGTGACCACCGGCTCGCCACCGCAGCTGCGCATCGACGGCTCGATGGTGCCGCTCAAGACGCCGCCGCTGACCGGCGTGGAGACCAAGCAGCTCTGCTACTCGGTCCTGACCGAGGAGCAGAAGGTCGAGTTCGAGAAGGCCAACGAGCTCGACTTCTCGTTCGGCGTGAAGAACCTGGCGCGCTTCCGCGCCAATATCTTCCAGCAGCGCGGCGCGGTGGCCGGGGCCTTCCGCGCGATCCCGTTCAAGGTGCTCGGCTTCGACGAGCTCGGCCTGCCGCCGATCGTCGCCGAGCTGACCAAGAAGGAGAGCGGTCTGGTGCTCGTCACGGGCCCCACCGGCAGCGGCAAGAGCACCACGCTGGCGGCGATGATCGACAAGATCAACAGCGAGTCCCGCTATCACATCCTGACCATCGAAGACCCGATCGAGTACATCCACACGCACAAGAGCTCGCTGATCAACCAGCGTGAGGTGCACGCGGACACGCACGGCTTCAAGAACGCGCTCAAGTCGGTGCTGCGTCAGGATCCGGACATCGTGCTGATCGGCGAGATGCGCGATCTGGAGACGATCGAGGCGGCGATGACGATCGCGGAGACCGGTCACCTGGTGTTAGGCACCTTGCACACCAACACCGCGATCGGCTCCATCAACCGCATCATCGACGTCTTCCCGCCCCATCAGCAGTCGCAGATCCGCGCCCAGCTCTCGTTCACGCTCCAGGCGGTCGTGACCCAGGTCCTGATCCCCAGGGCGGACGGACCCGGCCGCGTGATGGTGCAGGAGATCATGATCCCCAACGCGGCCATCCGGAACCTGATCCGCGAGGACAAGATCCATCAGATCTACTCGATCATGCAAACGGGTCAGGGTGTGAGTGGGATGCAGACCATGAACCAAGCCCTCTACTCGGCATACATGCGCCGACAGATCTCGCTGGAGGACGCCAAGAGTCGCTCCGCAGATCCGAACGAATTGCAGAGCATGGTCGACAACAGATCTGCGCGCTGAATGCGGACACTCTGTTAGCATCGAGCCCGGGGGGCATCTACGCATGGCGGAGTGGGCTTGGGAAGCGCGCGCCCGCACGGGTGAGACCAAGAAGGGCACCATGGAGGCGGACAGCGCCGACACGGTGAACGGGAAGCTGCGTGCGCAGAACCTGAACCCGGTGAAGGTCACCAAGAAGGCAGCGGAGATCAACATCCCGATGCCGGCCTTCTTGAAGGAGCTGACGAAGAAGAAGATCGATCAGAAAGAGATCGTCATCTTCATCCGGCAGTTCGCGACCATGATCGACGCCGGTCTGCCGCTGGTGCAGTGCCTGGAGATCCTCTCCGCGCAGGGTGACAACCCGGCGCTGAACGAGGTCCTCAAGGCCGTGAAGAACGACGTCGAGCAAGGCGCCACCTTCTCGGACGCGCTCGCGCGCCACCCCAAGACGTTCGACTCGCTGTTCTGCAGCTTGATCCGCGCCGGTGAGATGGGCGGCATCCTCGACACCATCCTCAACCGGCTGGCGATCTACATCGAGAAGAACGTCAAGCTGGTGCGCCAGGTGAAGGGCGCCCTCACCTATCCGCTGACCACGTTCGCGATCGCGCTCGCCGTCTGCGCCGTGCTGCTCGGCTGGGTGGTGCCGACGTTCGAGGCGATGTTCAAGGACTTCGGCGGCGAGCTGCCCGCGATGACCGGCTTCGTGATCGGCATCTCGAACGGCTTCCTGGTCTGGGCCCCGTACTTGGCGGTGGGCCTGGCCGCGATCATCTACGGCTGCTCGTACACCTACAAGCATCCCAAGACCCAACCTTACTGGCATCAGTTCATGCTCTCGGTACCGGTGCTCGGTCCGGTGATGCGTAAGATCGCGGTCGCGCGCTTCACGCGCACGCTGGGCACGCTGCTCTCCTCCGGCGTGCCGATCCTCGACGCACTCGACGTGGTGGCCAAGTCTGCCGGCAACGTGATCATCGAGCGCGCGATCGACTACACCGCCGACAAGATCCGGGAGGGCCGCAACATGGCCGAGCCGCTGACCGAGAGCGGCGTGTTCCCGCCGATGGTGGTGCAGATGATCGCGGTCGGTGAGCAGACCGGCGCGCTCGATCAGATGCTCAACAAGATCGCCGATTTCTACGAAGAGGAAGTCGACGTCGCGGTGGCCGCGATGACCTCCCTGATCGAGCCGCTGATGATGGTGGTCGTGGGCGGCATGGTCGGCTTCCTGCTGATCGCCATGTACCTGCCGATCTTCGACATCGCCGGCAAGGTGAGCAACCAGCACTAGGATGGTCGACGAGCGCAGCGCCGAAGACTCGCGCGAGCTCGCTCGCCGCCTCTCCTGGTTGATGGGCGGCCGCATCCTGGTCGCCACGCTGCTGCTGGGCGGCACGCTGCTGATGAGCGTGAACCAGGCCGAGGGCACGGCCGGCTTCACGCCGCGCTTCCTGCTGGCGCTGATCATCGCCACCTTCTGCGTGTCGCTCGGGTTCGCGCTCTGGCTGCCGCGCACGCAGCGGCTCGACCGCGTCTCGGTCCTGCAGCTGGG
>DASUME010000510.1:0-4617 GCA_036277895.1 Polyangiales bacterium | reverse complement strand
TGTTGCATCGCAAGCTCGGCTTCGACTCCCTGCGTGGTGCGCTTCTCGACACCTTGCTCGAGCGCATGGAGCAGGCCGCCTTCCTGCTGAGAGTGGACGGCGTGATCGAGCTGGCGAACCGGGCGGGCGAGGAGCTGCTAGGGCACACGCGAGGGCGCGAAGAGCTGCGCACGCTGCGTGAAGAGGCGCGCGCGAGCACGCCGTCGAAGGCATACGAGCTCACGCCGATCGCCGTGCCGGGGCTGCCGCCGATGACACTCGCGATCCGGATGGGGAAGGAGCGCGCGACCGCGCTCGCACTCGCGCTCGCGTCGCGTGCCTGGTCGCTGTCGTCGAAGGCGGCGCTGGTGCTGGAGCGCGTGTGTGAGGGCGACAGCAACAAGGAGATCGCGCAGGCGCTGCAGTGTGCGGAGGTGACGGTGGAGCGGCACATCACGCTGCTGTTTCGCGCCTCGGGCGCGCGCAGTCGCAGCGACCTGGTGGCGCGGGTGCACCGCGTGTGAGAAGCGCACGCACGAGCGACGGGGTGTCGATCGCGTACGACCGTGTCGGCGAGGGACCTGCGCTGCTGCTGGTGCACGGCATTGGCGATGAGCGCTCCGTGTGGGCCGAGCTGATCGGGCTGCTGCGCGAGCAATTCAGCTGCATCGCCATGGACCTACGCGGGCACGGCGAGTCCGATCGCCATGTGGACTGCGAGCCGCTGGGTCTCGCGCGGGACGTTCACGCGGTGCTCGAGCGTGAGGACGTGCGCGCTCCGATCTTGCTGGGGCACTCGCTGGGCGGGTTCGTCGTCACCATCGCGGCGAGTGAGCGCGCAGACGTGCGTGCCGTGCTCAACGTCGACCAGCCGCTCGAGCTGTCGAGCCTGTCGGCGGCTCTTCGCGCGCTCGAGCCCGCGCTGCGTGCGCGCTCCGTCGCAGAGGTGCTGTCCGAGGTGCTCGAGCAGCTGGGCACGGGCCCACTGACGTCGGCGCAGCACGCGCAGCTGCGGGCTTCGCGGAACAGCATGAAGCGTGAAGACTTGCTCGGGATCTGGGGACCCGTGATCGCGCAGCCGCGCGCGCTGAACGAGGCTGTCGTGCTCGCCACGTCGCGCGTGCGCCAACCTTACTTGAGCTTGCAGTGCTGCGCTGCGCCGCCCGGGTACGACGGCTGGCTGCGCACGCACCTTCCGCAGAGCGACGCCGTCGACTGGCTCGGGGTGGGTCACGTGCCACAGCTCGCGTGTACGCCGCGACTTGCGCAGCTGGTGCGAACGTGGGTGGCGAGGGTTCTCCCTCATGGTCCACCGGGGCGGGGCTGATAAGCATCAGTCATGAAGATCTTGCCCCTGGCCCTGCTTTGCTTGGTGTCGATGAGCTGCTCGAGCGAGCCTTCGGAGGGCGACCTCACGCAGGCTCTCCAGCCGACCAACGAAAATCCGAAGATCGCGGCCGCAGCGAAGTCGATGGGGCTCAACACGGAGCTGCACGGACTGAAGAAGCTCGGCTGTGAGAAGACCGAGCAGGACAACGCGTACCTGTGCGACGTGGAGATGGACATGACCGCGCCGATGGTCGGCCGTCGCAAGGTGCCCGCGCGCCTGCGCGCCGTCAGCAGCGACGGTAGGTGGGTGGTGGTCCCGACCCGCTGAGCCTGGCCGGTGGGCAGCTCGTCGAGCTGAGCGAGCTCACGCGCCGGCACCAGCGCCACGCGCGTGACCTATCCCAGAGGACCGCGCGCTGATCTCCGCCTGCCCGTTCGCGCCACCACCACTCGCCGAGCGCGCTACGCCCGAAGCGACACGGACCTTCCCCGTGAAATTCAAAGTCAGGGAGCTGGTTCGCTATGACTTGCTCGCGATCTGGGACTCCCGTAGATGGTGCCGCAGATCATCGTCTTGGAGTCGTTTGCTCATGCTCTCCCTTCGATCGCGGCACGGCGCTGCGGCAAGCGCCTGGTGCTTGCTCCTGGCGTCTGCACTCGGCTGCGGACACGCGTACAAAGAGAGCGTCGCGCCCGGCAAGGAGCAGTACTGTCCGGATGGTACGGCTCTGCCCGGCAAGACCATCCTCACGATGGACTGCAACATGGCCGTCCGCTACGACGCGTCCGAGCTCAGTGCGACCGTGACGCTCGACAAGCTCGGCGAGGCCGGGCTGAAGCACTCCGCGGTCGCGCTGCGGCAGATCGACCAGGCTGCCAGCGACATGCAGCTCCACTTCATGCAGACGTGCCGTCAGTACAACGGCTGCCAGCTGACGCACGACGAGCTGGAAGCGGCGCGCCAGCAGGCGCAGAGCTTCTTCCGAGTGCTGCGAGAGAAGCTCTCGATCGTGCAGTCCGCCGGCGCCGACTCTGCCGCGACGCGCACCGCCTTCAACGAGCTGTACCAACACGCGGTGCCCAGCGTCGAGCGCGCCAAGCAGACGCTGGAGGTCACGCTGCAGGTGGTGGGCAGGGACGCGGATTCGTCAGCGACGCGGGTCATGCACGACGGCGAGACGCTGCGCACCGGAGCCAAGCTGGCCTTCGATGTGCGAGTCTCGCAGCAGGCCCACACCTATCTGTTCCAGCGCAGCCAGAGCGGGAAGATCGACGTGCTGTTTCCGAACGGCGGGATCGTGAAGGCGGGCAATCCGTTGCCGGCGAGCACCTCGGTTCGGCTGCCGCCTCCGGGGCAGCTGTTCACGCTCAACGCGCAGGACCTCGGCACGGAGACCGTCTTCCTCGCGGTCTCCCGGGAGCCGATCGCCGACCTCGAGCGAGCGCTCGCGAGCGCGAGCCCCGACCAGGCGCGCGTCGCGACGGTCGTCGATACGCTGTTGACGCAAGGCCAGCCTGAGTGTGCCGGCGAGACGCGCGGACTGGAGCTGACCTCCGACGTGGGCTGCGGGAGCGCGACCCGCGGCCTGACACTCACGCCGGACCCGGCGGCTGGCGTGGAGGCCCCCACGCTGGTCGCGCGCAACGCGGCCGGCGACGACACCATCGTCCGCAGCTTCAGGTTCGCTCATGTCCAGTAAGCATCGAAGCTCGATGCTCGCGCTCGCCCTCGTCGTACTCGCGAGCGGCGGGGCCCACGCCGAAGGACGCCGACGCGCCGAGCGCGCTCCTTCGCCCGTCATCGCCCTCAATCGACAGCGCATGGAGGCGCTGCGTCCGGCGGTCGACCAGTTTCTTCCGTTGACCGCGGACGTGCAGCTCTTGAAGTCCGAGTGGGACCGTCGCCTGGCTGCGCAGGGCAAGCGGACCTTCGAGGCCATCTCGATGGCGCAGCGCGAGCTCGCGATGGGCACGCGCGCCGCCGAGCCAGGCGCGATTCCGCGCTTCATGACGCTCGCCCTGCGAGAGCTGCACGCGTACCTCGCCGGCAACGAAGTCGCCGAGCAAGACTCGCTGACCTCGATGTGGCCGTCGGCTGTCGTCGCTGCGGGCGGGTACGTGCAACAGATCGATCAGTCGTACGTCTCACGCATGGCCGCACTGCTGATGAGCACCGCGAAGGTGTTCGCCAACCCGCGTGTCGAGCTCGAGGGTCTGGTGCGGATGTCCGACAGCCTGGCGCTGCAGGGCCGCATGAAGGAGGCCTACGAAGCGCGCAAGGCTGCGCTCGAGCTGGTCGCGAAGATCGACGACAAGGCGGCGATCGTCGCGGCGATCGAGTACGGCGGCGAGACGCGCGAGGAAGCGGAGCGCGAGGTCGGCGACCAGGTCACCGATCGCGTCGCAGACTACCTTGCGCTCGCGGCGAGGGTGATCGTCGCATCGCCAGAGCCGGAGCTGCAGCCTGCGATTCGCACCATCCTGCAGCGTGCCACACGCGCGCGCTTCCTCGGCAACGGGGGCGTGGAGGTCGCGCTGGCCGCGCACGCCGCCGGCCAGCTCGAGCTCGCGCGCAAGCTGGTCAAGGAGAAGGCGAGCCCGGCCGTGGACGGCGAAGCGCAGGCCATGGACGCGATCGCCAAGGTCAACGCGCAGCTCGCCGCCGAATACGGCATCCCGATGCCCAGCGCGCAACCCAGGGCGCCCGCGGAGCTCAAGGATCCGGACGCCCTGCTTCGATTGCAGCTGCTCGAGCAGATCGTCGCTACGGGTGCGCAGATCACCTCCCCCACGTGGAAAGAGCTCGCGAAGCTCGCGGTCAAGCTCGAGCAGCGCGCGACCGAGGGCAACGCCAACGCCAACTCGGGCGCAGAGCGAGCGCACCTGCTGGCGCGTGCCAAGGAAGTACGAGCGCAGCTGATCGCCGACGCCAAGGCCGTGATCGGGGCGTTCGCACTCTCGTCGACGGCCGAGTCCCTGGCCGAGCAGTACGCGCTGATGACCGTGCCTCTGGACGCGGACCTGTCGTACCTGCTCGATCGGATCGCGGACAAGGACCTGCGTCTGGCGCTGCTCGCGGTCGACATCAAGCAGCTGGAGCGTACTCGCGCGACGCTCGACAAGTCGGACCGCGCCGCGTTCTTCGCCTCGCCGCGCGCGCGCCGGGCGTACCGTAGCCTGCTTGCCGCGATGATCGATCGCGGCAAGGCGCACGATCTGGAGCGGGCACTCGCGGTGGGCGAGCTCACACGCGCCCGACAGCTGAAGGACGTGACCGGGCGAGGCGTCGGTTCGTTCGAGAAGCTGCTC
>DASUME010000509.1:0-6632 GCA_036277895.1 Polyangiales bacterium | reverse complement strand
GCTCTCCTTGCGGGCTGGGACTGGCCGCCTATTCCGCGCATTCAGCAAGCGGGCCCACCGGACCGTTCGAAGCCCCTGCCTCCTGTGTACCAAAGCCAGCGGAAACGGGCGAACTCTCGCTACGCGCAAGCGCGCCTACATCGTGCTCATTCGGCGCGAAAGGTGACCTCCACCTGGGCGAAGCCGAGGCTGCGCAGCAAGGTCTTGATGGTGACGGCGGCGTTGCTTCGGGCGCGCTCCAGGATGCCGGCCTCCAGCGCGGCCTCGCGCAGCGTCTGCTCGGCGACCTGGCGCGCGCGCGTCTCCAGGCTCTGCGCGGGGATGGCCAGCTGGTCGGTCTTGCGCGTGTGCACGTAGGTGCTCTCGTTGTCGAGCCGCGCGGACAGCACGATCGGCGGCGGCAGCGTGACCTGCGCGCTGTGACGGACCTCGTCGATGACGATGTCGCCGTCGCGCATGCTCTGCAGGTCGATGCCGGCGACCACGTCCGCCGCGGCGACCAGCAGGATCGCGTCCTGGCTCTCGAACAGGCCGAGCATGTGCGACTGGCGGTCGCGCAGGTCGATCACGCGCTCCATGTGGTAGGACGCGCTCTCCAGGGTGGCGAGGTCGCGGATCGCGCTGACCACGGAGTTGCCGCCGCGCAGCTCGGTGGTGGTGGTGCTCGGCCGGCCGGTGATCAGCTGGAACGCGAGCGTGGTGAGCGCGCTGCCCGCGAACGCCGCGATCGCGACGAAGAGAGCGGCGACCGTGAGCAGAGCCCAGCGGCGCTTGGGAGGCTCGGGTGGGCTGGCGAGGTTCGCTTGCTCGGTCGGCGGCGACGCGTCGTTCACGCGCACAGTCTGCAACGGTCCGGAATGCAAACGCCAGCCCGACGCGGGCGCGGTGCGCTGACGCAAGGTGAAGCGCGCGGCCGCGCGTGCGAAGGCCGGGCGCTCGACATCGACGAACATCATGGGCACGTGGGTCTCCTCTCTCGAACGTCAGTGAAAGTCGCGTGACCGGGTGACCAGCTGATCGAGCTGGAGCTCCGGCACATAGACGTCTTCGGCGATCACGTGGACCACCCCCTGCACGGACTGCACGGGCCCGCGGACGCCGAGCATGCGCGCGGTACGCAGCACGCGCTGGAAGCGATCGAACACGTTGTTCCAGACCACGATGTTCATGAACCCGTGCTCGTCCTCGAGGGTCAGGAACACCACGCCGGTGGCGGTGCCCGGTCGCTGCCGGCAGATCACGAGCCCCACACAGTCGACGCTCCGACCGTGCGCGACGTTACGCAGCATGCTGGCGTCCGTGACGCCGCGCTGCTGCATCCACGGGCGCAGCGACTCCATCGGATGGCCACGCGGGCTGTGCTGGCTGCTCTGGTAGTCCCACAAGATCTGCTCGCCCACGCCGAGCTCGGGCAAGCGCGGCGTCGGCCCCCCCGGCTCGCTGCGCATGGTGTCGCGCGCGCCCGGGCTGGCCGCCCGCACCCGCCACAACGCCTCCCGCCGCGTCAGCCCCAAGCTATCGAACGCGCCCGCCTCCGCGAGCGCCACGAGCGACCGCAGCCCGAGCCCACTCTGCCGCGCAAACTCCTCGATCGACCGCACCGGCCGCGGCACATACGCCAACGCCTCCCGCTCGCGGGTGCCGAAGCCTTTGACGTAGCGGTAGCCCATGCGCACTGCGAGCGCGCGCGAGAAACTCTTCTGCCCCTGCCCCTGCCCCTGCCCGCTCTCTCTTCCACGCCCCAGCGGGGGCAGGGGCAGGGGCACGGGCAGGGGCACGTCGACGGCTTCCAACGTGCAATCCCATCCGCTATGGTTCACATCGATCGGCAGCGTCAGCACGCCCTGCCGCGCGGCGTCTTCGATCAACGTCGCCGGCGCGTAGAACCCCATCGGCTGCGCGTTCAGCATCGCGCACAGGAACACCTCGGGATGGTGGCAGCGCAGCCACGACGTGATGTACGCCAGCAGTGCGAACGAGGCGGCGTGGCTCTCGGGGAAGCCGTACTCACCGAAGCCGCGGATCTGCGCGAACATGCGCTCCGCGAACTCTTCCGGCACCCCGCGCGCCACCATGCGTCCCACCAGCCGATCGTGGTGCTCCTCGATGCGCCCCGCGCTACGCCAGGCCGCCATGTCGCGCCGCAGCAGGTCCGCCTCGCCCGGCGAGTAGTCTGCGGCCAGGATCGCCAGCTTCATCACCTGCTCCTGAAAGATCGGCACCCCCAGCGTCTTCGACAGCACGCGCCGGAAGCTCTCGTGCGGGTAGCTCACCGGCTCCTTGCCCTCGCGCCGGCGCAGGTACGGATGCACCATGTCGCCCTGGATCGGCCCCGGCCGCACGATCGCCACCTCGATCACCAGGTCGTAGAACGTGCGCGGCTTGATGCGCGGCAGCATCGACATCTGCGCGCGGCTCTCGATCTGGAACACGCCCACCGTCTCGCCGCGCGAGATCATCGCGTACGTGTCCGGATCTTCCTGCGGCACTGTCGCCATCTCGAGCGGCAGGTTCTTGTGCTTGGCGAGCAGCTCCAGGCTGTGCCGGATCGCCGTCAGCGCGCCGAGCCCGAGCAAGTCTACCTTGAACAGCCCGAGCGCCTCGACATCGTACTTGTCCCACTGGATGACGGTGCGCCCCTCCATCGTCGCCGGCTCGATCGGCACCAGGCTGTCCACCGGCTCGTGCCCGAGCAGGAAGCCTCCGGGATGGATCGAGAGGTGACGCGGGAAGTCTTTGATCTCCTGGCAAAGCTTACCGAGCTGCAGGTACGCGCCCGCAGCCGGGTCGAGCCCCGCCTCGCGCAGCGTGTCCGCCGAGAAGTGATCGGCGTAATGCCCGAGCAAGCGCGCCACGCCGTCGAGCTCCGTGGCCGGGATGCCGAGCACCTTGCCCACGTCGCGCACTGCCGAGCGCACGCGGTAGCGGATCAGGTTGGCCACCATCGCCGCGTGCCGGCGACCGTAGCGCTTGTACATCCACTGGATGACCTCCTCGCGCCGGTCGTGCTCGATGTCGAGATCGATGTCCGGCGGCTCCTTGCGCTCGCGGCTCAAGAAGCGCTCGAACAGCAGGTCCATGCGGATCGGATCCACGGACGTGATGCCGAGGCAGAAGCAGACCACGCTGTTGGCCGCGCTCCCGCGCCCCTGGCACAGGATGCCGTTCTGCCGGCAGTACTGCACCAGCTCGTGCATCGTGAGGAAGTACCCGCCGTAGTCGAGCTCCGCGATCAGCGCGAGCTCGGCCTCCAGCTGCTGCTGCGTGTCCGCCGGCACGCCTTCTGGAAAACGATGCGCCGCGCCCGCCAACGTCATCGTGCGCAGGTGCTCGCTCTCGCTCACGCCGTCGGGCAGCGCCTCCCCCGGGTAGCGATAGCGGATCTCGTCGAACGTGAAGTGACAGCGGTCCGCCACCACGCGCGTGTTCGCGAGCGCCTCCTGGTCATCCGCGAAGCGCGCTGCCATCACGGCATGCGGCTTCAGGTCGTGCTCCGCGTTGGGCTTGATGCGTGAGCCCGCTGCGCGCAGCGTGCAGCCGAGCCGGATGCAGGTCAGCACGTCTTGCAGCGGTCGCCGCGCGGCCTCGTGGTAGAGCACCTCCGTGGCGGCCACCCGCGGCACGTTCAGCGCGCGCGCCCGCGAGCGCAGCACCTGCTCGTGCGGCAGCTCCTCGGCCGTCACGTGCCGCGCACACAGCGCGAACAAGTCCGGCCCGTACGCCGCCTTCAGCGACGCCAACAGCGACGGCTCGGCACACAGCGCGATCAAGCCCTCGTGCGCCGCGCGCAGCTCCGACAGGCTGACCAGGCTCTGGCCCTTCTCCTTGCGCGCGCGCCCGATCGACAACAGCCGGCACAAGCCCGCGTAGCCCGCGCGCGTCTTCGCCAGCAGCACCACGTGCTGCACGTTTGGCTCGTGCGCGGAGAAACCGCGCCCTTCGGCCTCATGCTCCAGGTCCACCGTCAGCGACACCTGCGCGCCGAGGATCAGCTTCAGCCCGAGCTCCTTGGCCCGCACGTGCGCCTTCACCGCGCCGTACAAGCCGTCGCGATCCGTGATCACGAGCGTGTCGAGCCCGAGCGCCTTGGCTTGCTCCATCAGCTGCTCCGGATGGCTCGCGCCTTCCAGGAATGAGTGGTTGCTCTTCACCCAGAGTGGGACGTAGGGGCTCATCAATCGACCAACGCGTGCAGGAACCAGGCGTTGCGCGGCACGTCGAAGAACACCCACAGCCACTGTTCGCTGGCCGTACGCGCGTAGTAATAGTCGCGCGACACCTCGCGCACCCACCAGCCTCCGTTCACGCGGTACGGCCCGCGCAACGAGAGCCGCTCGCCCGCGTGCACCAGCGCCAGCGCGCCGCTCTGTGGATCGACCTCGAAGCTGCCCGCGAGCGGCTCCGGCTTGAGCAACACCCTGCGCACCAGCGGCGCCGGCGTCAGCTCGTCGACCAGCTCCCCGTCTTCGGTCTCCGGCTTCACGCGCCGCTTGGGCAGCTCCATGCTCGTGAGCGCGCTCCAGCGGTACCTGGCTTCCGGCAGGTGCGCGTCTTCCAGCGTGGCGCGGCACACCACGTCGTCCCCGTAGCTCGCTCGCAGCCGCGCCAGCGCACGCTCGCCGGCCGCCAGGTCGCGCCGGGGCGCAAAGATGGCGATCTGCCCCGGCGCGAGCTCCGTCAGCTCCGCCTCCAGCACCACACGCGCGACCCGCTTTTGCTCACGCACCGCCTGCGGCCGCTCGTCATCCAGCGCCAACGCCGTCAGCCGCAGCCGCAGCAGCTCCAGCAACAAGGGCGCGTTGCGCGTGGCCGCCGAGGGCTCGAGCCGCTGCACCGACTCGCCGCCGCGCTCGAACTGCAAGCGCAGCCACAGCGCGCGCACGCTCGCTCCGCGCTGACGCGCATCCTCCACCAGCGGATCGAGCGCCTGCTTGATCGCGAAGCACAGCCGCGCGACGTCTGCGTCCGGCGGCTCGACCTCGACCTCACGCCGCGGCGCCTCGACGTGCGGCTCCGGGCACAGCGGCATCACTTCTTGCCCACGCGCGACCGCGCTCCAGCGCGCCGCCTCCGCCCCGAAGCGTAGCCCCAGCTGATCCGCGCCGAACAGCGCCAGGTCACCCAGCGTGGCGAGCCCGATCCGCTCCAGCCCCTTGCGCAGCTTGGGCGTGATGGCCAGCCGCTCGAAGCTCACCTCGCGCGCGTGCGCCAGCGCCTGCTCCTGGCGTTCGAACACGCGCACACCCGTCCTCGTTGGCGTGACCCGCGCCGAGGCATAGGCCAGCGCGCGCCCGAAGCCGACCACCACCGCCGTGTGGAACTGCCGCGCCGACAGGTAACGATGCAGGCAGCGCGCCCAGCTCGCTTCCCCCCCATACAGGTGCGCCAGCCCGCTCGGGTCGAGATAGAACACACCCGCGTGCACCGGGTCGCGCTCGACGTGCGGCGAGAACGTCTGCAGGTCGCGCACCAGCTCGCTCACCATCTGCTCGGCTTCGAGCGACGACACCGTGCCCACACGCAGGTTCGGCACCAGGCTCTTGGCCGCACCGAAGCGCATGCCCGTGCTCAAGCGCAGCGCACGCGCCTTGCCGTTGATCAGCAACAGCTCCGCCTCCGGGCGCTCCTCGACCACCACCGCCACCGGCGCATCACGCCAGCTGGGGTTCGTGCGCAGCAGCATCTGCAGCGGCAGATCCGGGATGTCCACGCAGGCGATGCGGCGCAGCGACATTGGTTAACCCCAGTGCGCGCCGACGGGCAGTGATCGTAGGTCCGGCGACAACGCCGCCTCGTCTCCGAGCTTGCTCTTGAGCACGCGCGGCGTGAGCAACACGCGGCCCGCCGTGCTGGGCTCGCCCGAGCTGCGCGCTTCGACCTGCGCCAGCTCCGGCGTCACGCGCAGCCCGATCAGCGGCCCGAGCGATGGCACGTCTTCCGCGCTGCCGGTGAGCAACACCATGCGCGCGTCGTGCTTGCGCACCAGCCCCGAGAGCCGCGCCTGCCACGACAGCTCTCCGCGCGGCAGCGCCATGCTCCCGAAGTCGATCACGACCAGCCCGAACGCACCCGAGCGCAGCAGCACCTCGCTCGCGCGCAGCAGCGCGTGAGAGCCCGGCTCGACCGGCATGCGCACCACCACCAGCGACGCCAGCTCGATGCCGACCTGCTCGAAGTCTGGTGGATAAAAGCCGGCCGCGTCGCGCGCGCCGATCCACGCCACCGGCTCTCCCTCGGCCTGCGCGCGCGCGATCAGCCGCGCCACCGTGCTCAGCTTTCCGGGCGCATGGCCGGATAGCTCAAGGAGTTGGCCGGTGCGAAAGTGGGACCACAACGGCGCCCGCCCTGCGACCGGCTTCGCCACCGGCTCGACCGCCGCCGTGCGCACCCCCGCAAAGGACAACCGCAACGTCTTCGCCCGCTCGCCACCAGACTCCTGAATTCGCGCCAGTTCCGCCACGACGTCCCCCTTCGCGAGGCCCGCTCGCATCCACCGCGAGCAGCCACGCAAAGCAGGATTACTGAACGCAGGTTCAGTGTCAACGAGGTCTCGGCGGCTTGCTCAAAAGTGGCCGGAATCAGGGATATTTCCCAATGGTGCTCCGGCTCGCCATACCGTCCAGCACAGCTTG
>DASUME010000508.1:0-7882 GCA_036277895.1 Polyangiales bacterium | reverse complement strand
AGACGATGCGCTTCGTGCACGTGCGGGTGGCGCGGCTGAACCTGCCGCAGTGGAGCAAGCCCGCGGTCGGAGGCGCGCTGCTCGGGCTGCTCTGCACGCCGCTCGTCACCTACATGGGCGAGCGCATCTACGAGCCCGGGCAAGGACTGGGCTTGCTCGGCGGCGGCTACGGCGCGGTGCAGGTCGCGATCACCGGCATGTACTGGCTGCCCGACGGCTACGAGGCGGTGGAGCTGTTCTTGCTCCTCTGCGCGGCGAAGATCTTGGCGGCCGCGCTGACCATCGGAAGCGGCGGCAGCGCGGGCGACTTCGCGCCCAGCCTGGCCGTGGGCGGCTTGTTCGGCGGCGCGTTCGGGCGCGCGTGCCAGCTGCTGCTCGATGACCCGACGCTCTCGCCGGGTGCGTTCGTGCTCGTGGGCATGGGCACGCTCTACGGCGGCATCGCGCACGCGCCGCTGAGTGCGCTGGTGCTGGTGTGCGAGATGGCGGGCAGCTACGACCTGCTGGTGCCGCTGATGTTGACCGAGGGCATCGCGTTCGTGGCGCTGCGCACCACCTACCTGTACCCGGCGCAGGTGCCCACGGTGCGCGAGTCGCCGGCGCACCGCGACGCGGTGCTGGAGCACCTGCTCGCGAGCACCACGGTGCGCATGCTGATGCAGCGGCCCGAGGAGCACGTCAGCTTCCTGCTCGACACCCCGCTGGCGGAGCTGGTGCGCGTGACCAGCGCCGGTGGCTGGCAGGACACCTTCCCGGTGCTCGACGCACAGGGCCAGCTGGCTGGCTTGATCGACGGCTCGAGCGTGTTCACCGCGGCCAACCAGCCCGACGGCGAGTGGCTGCTGGCGGCGGACGTGATGTTGCCGCCGGCCTCGCTCACGCCGGAGGACGACCTGCGGCGCGCGACCGAGCACATGATCGAGAGCGGGCTGCGCGAGCTGCCGGTGCTCGAGCGCGGCTGTGTGGTGGGCTTCCTCGACGAGGCGGACATCACGCGCTCCTACGTCGCTCGCCGGGCGCCGGTTTCGGAAGCGTAACAACGTCCGCGGCGAACGGCATCGCGGAGAGCTGCACGTTAACTTGGGGCGCATGCGCGATTCACGTGTCCTGGAGATCGCGAGCTCGGCCGTGGTGGTGAAGCTCGCGCTGCGCACCTCGTTGGTGATCGGCTCGCTGCTGAACGTGATCAACCAGGGAGATGCGCTGTTCGGTCCCGCGGACCTGCAACCGCTGAAGTTGATCCTGACCTACATGGTGCCGTACGGCGTGGCGACGTACAGCGCGACCAGCATCTCGCTGCGCCACCTGCGGGACTTCAAGGGTCGAACGCGTAGCCGAGCGAGACGTTGGCGAACAGGCCGAGGTCCTTGGCCTCGTGCTTGTGGTCGCCCACGCGCACGCTGTCGTGGCTCTTCCAGACCGTGGGCCAGTAGCGCACCGTGGGGTTCACGAACAAGCCTTCGTACACGAACCAGCGATAGCCGAGCTCGCCGCCGATGCTGATCGTGGTGTAGCGCTTCTCCTGGCCCGCGAGCTCGGCCTCGTAGCGATGCACCTTGAAGTCCGCGAGCACGTAGAGGTGGTCGACGATGGTCACGCCCACGCCGAAGCCGGTGCTCCAGGGCGAGTGCAGCTGCAGCCCCGCGCGTCGGTCGCGGTCGCTCAGCGTGAAGCGCGGGTTGGCCGAGTAGTCGAGCGCGGCGCCGTGCGAGTAGTTGAACGCGAAGCGGCGATAGCGCACGTCCAGGGCGGCGTTGAAGCCGTGCAGGACGGTGGGCTGGAGCAGGCCGGCCAGGATGGCGAGCTGGACCTTCTCCGGCTGGGGGGAGGGGGACTCCGCACGCGCCTGGGCGGCGCAGAGGAGCAGGGTGAGGGCGGCGAGCAGGGTCTTCATAGTGCTAGGAATGCGGCCTCTTGGCCTCGCGATCTTGACCGGGCAGCTGGCGTATTTGACCGCCGCGCTGCAAGCCTGGGCGTGGCCACGATCACCGCCAGCTACCTGCTCTGGATCGCGGACTACGGCGCCAGCCGAGGCGTCGCCACGGCGTCCTTCCTGCGCGGCCTGGGCCTGAGCGCGGCCGACGGCGAGCGCCGGATCGCGATCGAGCATCTGTACGCCGCGTGGGAGCTGGTGGCGCACGCGCTGCGCGACCCGGCGCTGCCGATCCTGTACGCAGAGCGGCTGCGCATCGAGGACCACCACGTGCTCGGCTTCGCCGCGATGAGCGCGCCCACGCTCGCCGAGGCGCTGCGCACGGTAGTGCGCTTCGCGGAGCTCGCGTCCGACTCGGGCAGCTGGCGCATGGAGGAGGGCTCGCCGGTGCGCCTGGTCTGGCAACGGCCGGGCTTACGTTCGCTCGGGCTGCGGCTCGCCAACGAGGCAGTGTTCTGCGAGCTGGTGGGGTCGCTGCGGCAGATCGTGCCCGGCGCCGAGCTGGCGGGCGTCAGCTTTCGGCACCCGCGGCCTTCCGATCAACGCCCGCACCTGCGCTTCTTCCAGGCCCCGATCACGTGGAGCGCGGGCGAGGACGCGATCACGCTGGATCGCACGTTGCTCTCGCGCGTGCCGGCGAGCGAGAACCCGCGCCTGATGGCGTACTTCGCGGACGAGGCCGAGCGCCGGCGCGCGGAGCTGGTGCCGCGCAGCGTGGCGGCGCAGGTGACGAGCGCGATCGGCGCGGACCTCAGCATCGCGCCGGCCGCGGTGGCGCGGCGCCTGGGCCTGAGTGGCAGCGGCCTGCGCGAGCACCTCAAGCGCGAGGGCACCAGCTTTCGCGGCCTGCTCGACACCGCCCGCAGAGAGCGCGCGGCCGAGCTGCTGCAAGCGGGCGAGCGCTCGATCTCGGAAATTGCGCTGTTGCTCGGGTTCTCGGAGACGAGTGCGTTCACCCGCGCCTACACGCGCTGGCACGGTGTGCCGCCGCGGCAGCATCGCGCGCGAACCTGATCCGGGTGGTACGCTGCGCCATGCTCGCAGGCATGCAGGCCGGAGAGGCCCAGCTCGAGGGTTTGGCCGCGCTGTTCGCACGCGGAGCGGTGGCGGTGCTGACCGGTGCCGGCATCAGCACCGAGTCGGGCATCCCGGACTACCGCGGCCCCGAGACGCGCCGCCGCGCGCGCAACCCGATCCAGTTTCGCGACTTCCTGCATCGTCCGGAGGCGCGCCTGCGCTACTGGGCGCGCAGCATGATCGGCTGGCCCAAGTTCATGCACGCGCGGCCCAATCGCGGTCACACTGCGCTGCACGCGCTGGAGCAGGAGGGCCGCCTGAGCGGGCTGATCACGCAGAACGTCGACGGCCTGCACACCGATGCGGGCAGCCGCTCCGTGGTCGAGCTGCACGGCAGCCTGCGCGAGGTGGTGTGCCTGGCCTGCGGCACGCTGCACGAGCGCGCATGGCTGCAGCGCGAGCTGGAGGCGCGCAACCCCAACTTCGGCGACGCCGAGCTCGCGCCCGATGGCGACGCCGACGTAGAAGACGAGCGCCTCGAGCGCTTCGAGCTGGTGCACTGCACCTGCGGCGGTGCGCTGAAGCCGCACGTGGTGTTCTTCGGCGAGAACGTGCCGCGACCGCGTGTGGACACGGCGATGGAGATCCTGAGCGGAGCCCGTGCGCTGCTGGTCGTCGGCTCGTCGCTGGCGGTGTACTCGGGGCTGCGCTTCGTGCACGCCGCGAAGAAGCGCGAGATCCCGGTCGCGATCCTGACGCTCGGCACCACGCGCGGCGATCCCGACGCGAGCCTGCGCATCGACGCGCGTGCGGGCGACACGCTGACGCAGCTGCACGCGCTGTTGAGCGCGCCGCGGTAGAGTGCCCGGGCATGCAGCCCCCCGGACCTCCCGCCGTCACCTACCATCCCTGGTCGCTGCTGCCGCACGTGCGGCGTATGGGGCGCGATCCCACGCTCGAGATCGGCCGGCGCTTCGCACGCTACGGCGACCTCTACCAGGCGCGCTTCTTCGGCCGCGACGTGTTCGCGACGCGCGACGCCGAGCTGGTGAAGCAGATCCTGATCACGCAGGCAGACGTGTTCGGCAAGCCGCGCGAGGGAATCGTGGTGCGCCAGCTCAAGCGCCTGCTGGGCAACGGCCTGCTGCTCAGCGAAGGCGAGCTGTGGCGGCGCCAGCGGCGGCTGATCCAGCCCGCGTTCCGGCGCGAGCGGCTGCTGCAGTACGCGGAGCTGGTGATCACGCTGAGCGAGGAGTTCGTGCGTGCGCAGAAGGACGGCGCCCACCTCGACGTGAGCCGCTCGATGATGGAGCTGACCCTGCGCATCGTCGCCAAGGCCCTGTTCGACAAGGACGCGAGCGCGGACGTGGCGCGCGTGGCGCACGCGACGCAGGTGTTCCGCTCCGGCTTCGCGGGGCTGGGCGCACTGCTGCCACGCTGGTTGCCCACGGCGCGCAACCGCGGCAACACGCGCGCGCTCGCCGACCTCGACGCGCTGATCTACGCGCTGATCGACGAGCACCACGGCGAGGGGGTGGTGAGCGCGCTCGCGAACGGCACCGGCATGGAGCGCACGCTGATCCGCGACGAGCTGATCACGCTGCTGCTCGCGGGCCACGAGACCACCTCCCACGCGCTGTCCTGGACGTTTCACCTGCTGGCCCGGCACCCGCACGTGGAGTCGCGCGTACGCGCCGAAGCGCAGGCGGTGTTCGGCGAGCGACGCCCGCAAGCCAGCGACCTCGACAAGCTGGTCTACACCGAGCAGGTGCTGAGCGAGGCGATGCGCCTGTTCCCGCCGGCGTACGTGCTCGCACGGGTGGCCAACCGCGACACCGAGCTCGGTGGCTACGCGATGGCGAAGGGCACGGACGCGATCATCTGGATCTACCACGTGCACCATCACCCGGCGTACTGGCCGGACCCCGAGCGCTTCGATCCGGATCGCTTCGCGCCCGAGCGCAAGAGCGCGCTCGTCGAGGGCGCGTACCTGCCGTTCGGGCTCGGCACGCGCACCTGCATCGGCAAGCACTTCGCGCTGATGGAAGCGAAGCTGGTGCTGGCGTGCACGCTGCGCGAGCTCTCGTTCCGCGACGGCACGCTCAAGCCGGTGACGCGCGACCTGGCCGTGACGCTGGCGCCGCACGGCGGGCTGCCGATGCGGGTGGAGCGGACACACTCCGACACCTGAGCGAACGACCCCAGCAAGAGCGGCCGGTCAGAGTCACGCCATGGCGTCGAGGCGGCGCCGAGGAGCTGCGATGAACAAGATTGCTTTCGCCCTGGGCATGCTCGGACTTGGATTCACGACGGGCGCGCTGGCGTCCCCGCCCCCCGGCGGCGCACCGCGCGAGGGCGGCGGACCGCGCGAGCCCCCGCCGTTCGCGTTCGAGGCCTGCAACGGCAAGGCCGAAGGCGACGACTGCAGCGTGCAGTTCCACGACGAGACGAAGGAAGGCCGCTGTCTGGCGTTCAGCGACGCGCGGCTGTTCTGCATGCCGAACGACATGCCGTCTAGGCCGGCAGAGTGATACGAACCGTGGTGCCCTTGCCGAGCTCGCTCGCGATCGCGAGCTCGCCGGCATGGGCCTCCACGATCCGGCGCGACAGCGAGAGCCCCAGGCCGAGCCCGCCCGTGCGCCGCGCGCGGCTCTTGTCGGTGCGGAAGAACGGCTTGCTCACGTTGAGCAGATCTTCGGCGGCGATCCCGATCCCGCGGTCGACCACCTCGATCTCCAGCTGAGCCTCACTCGCATGCACGCGCAGCGTGATCGCGGCGTCGTCGTCGGAGTAGGCGCGCGCGTTGGCGAGCAGGTTGTCGATCGCGCGCCGCAGCAGCACCTGATCGGCCTGCAGCGTGGGCAGTGCGTCGCCGAGCTCCAGCTGCAGCGTGCGGCCGGGGTAGGCGCTGCGGAAGCGCTGCGCAGCGGTCTCCGCGAGCGCGCGCACGTCTACCGCGGTGTTGCGCAGGCGCGGCAGCGCACCACCCGCGCGGCCGGCCGCCAGATCGAGCTTCGCCGTCTGCAGCACGTCCGAGACCAGGCGCTCGAGCTCGCCGAGGTCCTCCGTGATCTCGCCGAGCGCCTCCTGCGCCGCGCTGGCATCACCCTCGGACGCGATGTCGATCGCGACCCGGATGCGCGCCAGCGGCGTGCGCAGCTCGTGTGACACGTTGGCCAGCAGCTCCTGCTGCGAGCGCAGGACCTGCGTCAGTCGATCGGCCATGTCGTCGAACGTCTGCGCCAGCTGCCCGAACTCGTCCTTGCGCCCGGAGCGCACGCGCGCGCTGAGATCGCCGGCACCGAGCTTCTCCGCCGCGGACGCCAGCTCCGACAGCGGGCTCACGAACGAGCGCGCCAGCACCACGGTCGCCAGCGCCGCGCCGATCAACGCTGCGCCGAGCGCCCACAGCGCGGGCGTGGCCGGCGGGCGCGGCGGCCTGCCGCGCGAGTACACGGCGTAGCCACGCCGGGGATCGGCGGCGTCGAGCGGGAACACATGCACGGGTGGCTCGTCGGGTCCCGATCCGAACATGCCCGGCGGCGGGCCGTGCGCTTCTTGCTGTTGCAAGCGATCGAGCGCCGGCGTGACGTTGCTGCCGAGCAGTCGACCGTGTGCGCCGTACACGCTGACGTGCGCGCCGGTGAGCTGCGCGACGCGCTCGAGCTCACGCTGTAGCAGCGCCGGTTCGTGCGCGCGCTCGGCCAGCTGCGCGACCGTGTAGCGCGCCTCGTTCATGAACGGCGAGTTCGGATCGAACTTGAACAGCAACCAGCCGGTCAGCGTGATCACACCCGCGACGAGCAGCAGCTGCGCCATGCTCACCACGTAGATGCGCAGCAACAACCCACGCGAAGGTGCGATCACGCGCCGCGCTCCAGCACCAGCATGTAGCCGAGCCCGCGCACCGTCTTGAGCAGCCGCGGGTGCTTCGGGTCGTCGCCGAGCTTCGCGCGCAGGCGCGAGATCTGCACATCGATCGAGCGGTCGAAGCTCTCCTCGGCGTTGCCCTTCGCGAGGTACAGCAGCTGCTCGCGCCCGAGCACGCGCCCGGCGTGCTCCGCCAGCACGCGCAAGAGCGTGAACTCGTACGCCGTCAGCGTGAGCTCCTGGCTGCCGAGCATGGCCTTGAGCGACGCCGGATCGAGCGACAGCTCACCCACCTCGATCGGCTTGCTGGAGGGGCCCGCACGGCCGCGTGCACGCCGCACCTGCGCCCGCACGCGCGCTAGCAGCTCCCGCGACGAGAACGGCTTGGCCACGTAGTCGTCCGCGCCCAGCTCCAGCCCGAGCACGCGGTCGGCCTCCTCGTCGCGGGCGGTGATGATCAGGATCGGCACGTCGGTCTTGGCGCGCAGCTCGCGGCACACGCTGATGCCGTCGAGGCCGGGCAGCTGGAGATCGAGCAGCACCGCGTCGGGCCGCAGCCGCAGCACCTCGGCGAGCCCGCTGCGGCCGTCCTGGGCCCAGGTCACGAGCACGCCGTGGCTCTCGAGGTACTTGCTGGTCAGGCGCCCGAGCCGCTCGTCGTCCTCCACGAGCACGACTCGCAGCACCTCTTCGCCCCGCACCTCGTTCATGCGCTCCTCCACCCGGTCAGTGTGGCACCGGGCGATGAGCGCAGTCGTGCTCGCGCGTTTCGAAATGTTTCAGTTCTTCACGAGTCGCAGGCCGGGAGCCTTGGGCTTTTCCGGCTCCTCTCCCGGCTTGGGCTGCGGCCAGACGACCACCGGCCCGACGAACGGCTCGCCCACCCAGCAGCGGCTGCACGCCTCCCAGGGCACGTTGACGTGGTGGCGCACGCCTCGCAGCGAGATGGTGGCGTGCCAGCCGGACTCGTCCAGGACCAGGTCCGGCATGCCCATCACGCGGGGGTCGCGGCCGATGCGTAGCACCAGCTCGGGCTGCTTCAGCGCCTCGGGCACGCTGACG
>DASUME010000507.1:0-3566 GCA_036277895.1 Polyangiales bacterium | reverse complement strand
AACCGGTACTTGCTCGACGGTCTGTCGGTCAACAACACCACCTTCGGTCTGCTCGGCACGCCGCTGTCGATCGACTTCATCAAGGAGGTCAGCGTGCTTTCCGGCGGCTACATGCCGGAGTACGGTCGCTCCACCGGCGGCATCCTCAACGCGATCACCAAGAGCGGTACCAACGAGTTCCACGGCTCGGTGTTCACGAACTGGGCGCCGGGCGCGATGGCCGGGCACCGCAAGCGAGTCAACATCGAGGGTCAGACCATCACCACCGAGCCGAGCCTTCGCTACATGGGCGATATCGGCGGTGACATCGGCGGTCCGATCATCAAGGACAAGCTGTGGTTCTACTTCGGCTTCGACTGGGCGCAGAGCAAGTACAACCTGCAGCGCTCGCTCTATCGCACGCAGATCGATGCGGATGGCAACCCCGCGACGGATGCGAACGGCGACCCGCTTCCGACGCAGTACATCCCCGGCTCGCGCACCACCCGCTACGCGCAGCAGGACATCTTCCAGCACATCGCCAAGCTGACGCTGGCGGCGAGCAAGAAGGACCGCCTCACGCTGTCCATCAACGGCGTCTACCCACGCTCGGGTGGACATGGGAAATACGGCGTCGACCCGCAGACTGGCGAGGCCGAGATCTATCCGCTCGCGACGCAGAGCCAGAACTCGCTCGCGGGCACGTACGGCGCGACCGCGCACCGCTACAAGGGGCAGTCCACCAACGCACTGCTGCGCTGGCAGCGTGAGGTCAGCAAGAAGCTATTCGTCGACAGCTGGCTCGGCTGGCACCAGGAGAACGGCGGGCGTCAGGCCTCCGACGGCACCGGTGTCGGCAGCACGCGGGGCCTCGCAGGCCTCTCGAACATCTGGTCCCTCGCAGCGCGCGACCTCACGTTCTTCGAGACGGTGCCCGGTGGCGCGTGCGACGTGCCCGGAAGCTGTCCCGTGTCCAACTACCGCAGCGGCGGACCCGAGTTCACGGACCTGCAGAAGAACAACCGTCTGCAGGCGCGCTCGATCGTGACCTACCTGTTCGAGGCCTTGGGCCACCACGTGCTCAAGGTCGGCCTCGACGCCGAGTACCAGCGCCAGAACGCCAACCGCGGCTACACGGGAGGGCGCGACTGGATCGACTACGGCGATTCCTACTACACCCAGGCCTACGGCTTCCTCGAGGGTCCCGACCAGCCGGTCTGGATGAACACCATCCACAACAAGACCAGCTCGGTCTCGGTGGGGGCCTTCGCGCAGGACAGCTGGAACATCGCCGACGTGGTGACGCTGAACCTCGGCCTGCGCTGGGACGCGCAGATGCTGTACGGCCGCGACGACAACCTCGCGATGACGCTGCCCAAGCAGTGGTCGCCGCGCGCCGGCTTCATCTTCGACCCCACCTTCCAGGGAAAGTCGAAGATCTACGCCAACTACGCGCGCTACTACGAGACCGTGCCGCTGCGCATGCTCGACCGCTATCTGTCGGGAGAGCCGCTGCTGCTCGCGCTCGCCGACAACACCACCTGCAACCCGGGCGACCCCGTCCAGGGCGGGCTCAACGGGACGTGCCTCAACAGCCTCTATCCCGGCTCGGGAGATCCGCCGAACAACCTTTACTCGCCGGTCAGCTCGGGCACCTCGGTGGTCGACCCCAAGCTCAAGGCCCCGTCGAACGACGAGTTCATCACCGGCGCGGAGTACGAGATCATCCGCGACGGCCGCCTCGGGCTCAACTACACGCGGCGCTGGCTGACCAACACGATCGAGGACATGAGCCCCGACGAAGGGCAGACCTTCTTCTTCGGCAACCCTGGTCGCGGCATCGCACGTGACTTCCCGAAGGCGCAGCGCAAGTACGACGGCGGCACGGTCTACTTCACCAAGCTGTTCTCCGACGGTTGGATCGCGCAAGCGAGCTACACGCTGTCCTGGTTGCGCGGCAACTACGGCGGTCTGTACCGCGCCGACGATCGCCAGTTCGACCCGCACCAGAACAGCGACTTCGATCTGCGCTCGCTGTTCGTGAACCGTAAGGGCGACCTGCCCGGAGACAACCGGCACTACTTCAAGGCGTTCGGCGCCAAGGAGTTCATGCTCCCCAAGGGTTGGGGCCAGCTGACACCCGGTCTCTCGTTCCGCGCTTACTCCGGCGGTCCGACCAACTACCTCGGCGCGCATCCCGTCTACCAGCAGGACCAGGTCTACATCCTGCCGCGCGGCGCGGGCGAGCGATTGCCGTGGGTCGCCAGCATCGACCTGCGCCTCGCGTACGGCTTCAAGTTCTCGCAGAACGTCGGGCTGGCCGCGACGATTGACATCTTCAACCTGTTCAACTTCCAGGCCGCGGTCGAGCGCGACCAACGCTACACGTCCGAGGTCGTCCCGAACCTCACGAGCAAAGATCAGCTGTCCACGCTCGTCGATGCCGAGGGCAACTCGATCAAGCAACCCAACTTCGGGCGCCCGTCGCTCTACCAACCTCCCCGCACCTTCCGCTTCGGTCTGAAAGGGACCTTCTAATGCGCGCCCATCGCGAGACGTTCCTTCGATTCTCGAGCCTGGTCGTGCTCACCGCGGGCCTCGTCGCCTGCGACCAGCCGTCGCCGAAGTGCAACATCGCACGCGGCCTCTTCTCCGCACGCTACACGCTGGTTCCGGGCTCGGTGACCGGCACCGGCACCTGTGGCGAGCTACTCGGCGAGGAGCTCTGGGTAGCGGCGTACAACCAGCGCAAGCCCGGCTCGACGAACCCCGACCCTGACCACATTCAGGTCGGCATCATCTCGACGACCACCCAGGACATCAAGAGTCGCGCGGAGTGCAGCGGCGTGGCCAGCACCGCATCGGAGACTCCGTACGCCCTCGGTTCGTTCGCGAGCTCGAAGCCCGACAGCGACGACTTCTGCCACGTGCCGACGCTGACTCCTTCACAGGTCACAGTCGCGGAGGCCGAGGCAGCAGACTGCGACCCGTGCCAGCCCACCTTTCCCACCGAGCCAGCGCACGACGTGCGCTACGAGTGGAGCAACGTGCGCGTGTTCGTCACCGCGGGGGCCAACGGCACACAGTTCGCGGCCGACCTGAAGAGGTCGATCGACGGCTGCAGCGCGCAGTTCAAGGTCACCGCGCTGTATCCCTCGGTGTCGTGCGCGGGCTACCCCGTCGTCGACATGAACCCGGCGACCGGCGACGACGCCGGTCTCGAAGACGGCGGACCCGTTGCGGATGCCGGCCTGGGAGGCATGGACGCGGAGGTCGATACGGACGCGACGATCGGAGAAGAAGACGCCGGCGAGTTCGTGCCCGGACCTGATTGTCCGGCACCTCCGCCTCCGAACCCGATCCCAGATGAGACACTGTGCTCACAGGACGCACCGATCACGGGTGGACCATCTGGGACGAACATCAATCCCGAATTCATGGTCCAATGTGATCAGCAGCAGCTTCGTTGCGTGCTGAGCAGCGACCCACCGTCGCTCCGCTGAAAGAAGTTCCCTTGAACGCCGCCCACCCGCCGGTCTTCGACGCCATCCTCAACCGCCAGCCCATCTGGCAACGGCTCGGAACCA
>DASUME010000506.1:0-4053 GCA_036277895.1 Polyangiales bacterium | reverse complement strand
TACTGCTTCGGCCACGGCCACACCATCTCGCAAGACGGCGTGGCGGTGGCCTGTGCCCCGTGCGCAGGCAAGGGCCGCATCCGCTGCCCCGTGTGCAAGGGCGACGCGTTCGTGCGCGGTCATTGACTAGTACTACTCGGTCACTTGTCGCGTAGCGAGGGCGTCGAGGCGCCGTGTTCGCGGTCGTGGCGCGGAGCGGAGCGGTGCAGACGCACCGCGGAGTGAGCACGCAGCCGCGAAAATGGTGGATCGGCGGCCGCAGTAGCGAGAAGTGGAGTCGTACTAGCGCGCGATGTCGACCGGGGGCAGCGTCAGGCCGAGCTGGAACGTCGTGTTGAAGTTGTCGAGCAGGTACTGGCGCATGCCGAGGTTGAGCTCCGCGGCGCCCGCGCGCGGCACGTACACGTAGTCGCCCGGCAACAGCTTGACGTTCTGGCTCGGGTCCACGCCGCTCAGCGCGCTCGCCACGTCCAGCCGCGCGATCATCGGCTCGCGCTGGCTCGGCAGCCTGCGGACCAAGATCACTCTGTGCAGCGTCGCCTCGGCCGTCGCGCCGCCCGACGCGGCGATGCTCTCCAGCACCGTGCCCGCGTTGTTCACCAGGCTGAACATGCCAGGCCGCCTCAGCTCGCCCGCGGTGAACACGCGATAGGCGGCGAACGAACGCACGCTGACCACGGCCGTGGCCCTCTGAAAGTGCACCGAGTACGCCTTCGTGAGGTCGCTCGACAGCTCCTGCGGCGTCTTGCCGGCGGCCGTGAGCTGTCCGATCAGCGAGAGCGAGATCAGGCCGTCGGGCCCCACCGTCACTTCCTCGTCGAGCTGCGGGTTGAAGTAGCAGCGCGTGCTGACGCTGTCTCCGATCGCGATCACGTACCCGCGGTCGAGGTACGGCTTGGAGACCGCGAGCACCCGCGCCAGCGGCGTAACCTCTGAGGCCTGCACGCGCGTGCCCGTGCAGCCAACCATCGAGAGCGCCAGCGCGAGCAGCCACGGAGCGTACAGAGTGCTCATGCCGCCCCCTTCGTACAGGCAGCCCGCCATCTCCGCCAGTAGCCAGCTCAAACGTGAGCTGGAACTGCACTCAGCGCGAGACCATCCCTCTCCTCATGCAAGCCAACGACCTCAGCACGCGCTCGCCCGCAAACAGCGCTGGACGCGGGCGACAAGCTACGGGCCCGCTACCCCGGATTTAGGTTCCGGTACCGCAAGGTGTGCAGGTTCTCGGCCGAGGCGATACGCCAGGTTGGAGGATGGGGTGCCGCCTGGGCCGGTGCGAAGGTGGGGGGCGCCCTCGGCGCCGCGGTAGGGATCGAGACAGGGCCAGGAGCCATCCTTTCAGGGGCCGGCGGAGCGGTGTGCAGGTTCAAGTGTGGGGTCCGAAAACTCTGGCGGGTCGAGATCCGGAAACTTTGGCGGGGTAGCCCACCCGCTACGCGACTGCACATACGTGTCTCTAGCGGGGTGTCTTCGCTAACCGTGGTAGCCAGTAACCTGGTTTCCGTCGCTGGTGATGCACGGCTACGATCAGCAACTCACCGTGCAATGGCACGACCACCATCGCGTACTTGAATCGTTCGAACGATAGGCGACGCACGTCGTCGCCTGTCGAGCTCGCGAGCGGAGCACCTGCATTCGGGAAGCGCAGGGCGTAGGCGATCCGATCGCGGACCTCGGCAACGAAGGGCGCGCCAAGTGCGGGTGATTTTGAACGGTAGTACCGAGCAGCCTCGGAAGCTTCGACCCGAGCGTCACCGAGCCACCGGACGCGCATCAGCGCTTCACGATCTCCTCGAGCTCGAGCATCACCGCGTCGTGCTCGTGTATCTCGGCGGAGCCATTCTTGAGCCCTTGAATCCGACGAGCGACTTCGTCCTGCCAAGCGAGCTCGACCTCCTGCGGCTCCGCGTCCTGCTCGCTCTCTTCGAGCTCGGCGCGGATCAACGCGCGGTCTTCGCGCGGGAGCTTGTAGATCTCGTCGAGGATCTTTCGGACAGGCGACGACATAAGCGGACGATACCCGATCTCCCGCGCGTCGACACGTTGAACGCCAAGCAGTTCGTGTTGCACCTTGCAAGAGAGTCGTGAGATGGGCCGCTCGGGGCGGGCTGCCGACAGGACCGTCCTCACGAGCGCTGCGTGGGGCGCTCGAGGTAGAGGCAAACCTTGAGGCCGCCGAGGTCGGTCATCAGCGCGCTCTCGAGGTCGATGCCCGTGGCGGCGGCGAGCCTCGGGTTTGCGGTGACCAGCGCGAGGCGGGCGTCGGCGCTTCGCTTGCGTAGGGCTCCGAGTGCCGCGTACAGGTCGACCAGCTTGTTCGCGTCGCCGATGCGCACGCCGTAGGGCGGGTTGGCGATGATCAGGCACGGCCCCTCCGGCAGCTCGACGGCCGACAGCGCGCAGGCGCGAAACGATGTCTGTGCTGCGAGGCCGGCGCGCTCGGCGTTGTGCTCGGCTGCGGCGACGACGCCGCGGTCGCGGTCGGAGCCGCGATGTGGCGTATGCACGGGGCTGATCTGCGCGAGCAGACGCGCACGCTCATGTGCGAGCAGCTGTGCATCGTGCAGAGGCAGTTGCTCGACGGCGAAGCTGCGGCGCGCGTTGGGTGGCGTGCGCGAGGCCAGCAGGGCGCCCTCGATCGGAAAGGTGCCCGCGCCGCACAGCGGGTCGACCAGCGCCTCGCCCGCGTGGTGCTTTGCGAGCCGGAGCAGGGCGCGGGCGACGTCTTCGCGCAGCGGCGCCTTGCCGGTCTCCTTACGGTAGCCGCGCTTGTGCAGGATCTCGCCGCCCAGGTCGATCGAGAGCGTGCAGACGTCGCGCTCGATCCGGGCGTGCACCGTGAGCGCCGGCTCGGTGCCCTCGTCGCTCGCTACCGCACCGACCTTGCTCGCGAGCACGCGCACCACGCGCTCGCGGATCGCGCCCGTGTGATAGAGCTTGGACTTGCTCGCCGTCGCGCGAACGTCGATGCGCGCGCCCTCGCCGACCACGCGGCCCCAGTCGAGCTGCTGCAGCTCGTGCTCGAGCTTCGCGAAGTGCGCCGCGTGAAAGCTGCCCACGCGCAAGAGCACCTTGAGCGCGAGCCCCGCGCCGAGCAGCACGCGATAGAGCTCGACGAGCGAGGCCTGCACCGTGACGCCACCCGCGCTCGGCTGGGGCGCGAGCCCCAGCCCGGCGAGCTCCTCCGCGAGCAGCGGCTCCAGACCGGGGGCACAGGCCACGAAGAGCTCGAAGGGGGCGATGGACACGGCAGCGCGCCTTCTTTCAACACATGCCGCCCGGACGCAACACGCACGGCTCTCGACCGTTGCGTCAGCCGTCAGCGCTGCGCTCGGCGGTTGGCGCGCGCAGCGAGCGGGCGAGTGTCTCGAACAGGTCCGCCAGCGGCGCGGCAAGCTCCGGCGGAGCCTCGATGCGCAGCCGTCCGTCGGCCAAGCGCGCCACAGAGAGACCTTGTGCGCTCGCGCGCTCCGGCTGGACGAGCGAATCCTCAGAGCCGGCAGCCACGGCTTGCGAGGGGGGGCTGAGTGGCTCTGCCATGGGCTCGAGCAGCTCATCATCGGGGCTGTCGTCGAACAGAGGCTCGGCAGGCATCGGTACGGCCTCGACCAGCTTCCTCACGCCCTCCATGAAAGCTCCGGTTCCGTCGAAGCTGACGGAGTCGCTGGTTCCGTCGAACAGCGACGAGAACACCGCGCTCTTCTTGCTCAGGAGCTGGGCGATGTTCGCCTCGATGCCCTCCTCGGTGACCAGGTTGTACACGTCGATCGGGAGCGGTTGGCCTAGCCGGTAGATGCGTGCGATGCGCTGCTCGAGCACCGCTGGGTTCCAGGGCAGCTCGAGGTTGACGCAGCAGCTCGCTGCGCGCTGGAGGTTGAGGCCGACGCCGCCTGCATCGCTCAGGAACATCATCGTTGTGGACGGATCATCGTGGAGCTCGATGATGCTGCGCTCACGCAGCTTGGGCGACTCGGCACCGGTGAAGAAGACCGCACGCATGCCCGCCGCGCTCAGGAGGTCTTGCACCGCCCAGTGCGAGAGTCTCAGCATGTT
>DASUME010000505.1:0-3404 GCA_036277895.1 Polyangiales bacterium | reverse complement strand
CGGTGATGCGCAGCGTGACCTCCCCGTGCTGCACGAGCTTGCCGAGGAGATCGCAGGCGACCTCCAGGCACTCACGCTCGTAGAACGACTCGGGGAGGATCTTTGGCATTCCCAAAGCGAACGGGGCAGACACTTTCGCGTCTGCCCCGTTCTCTCACTTTGTGACCCCAACGAGAATCGAACTCGTGTTACCGGCGTGAGAGGCCGATGTCCTAACCGCTAGACGATAGGGCCGTTTGTTACGCACTCAGTTCGGGAACAGGGATTCGAACCCCGATAGCCAGAACCAGAATCTGGCGTCCTACCATTAGACGATTCCCGAGTCCTTCCTGAGTGGAAGGGCTTCGTGGCAGAACCCCGAAGCGGCGCCTTTTGTAGATTCCGAGCCGCCCTCTGTCAAGTTCGCCCGCGCGCGACGCGAACAAAATCGCGCGAAGGCTCACACGCGCAAGCGGCGGCTCTGCATCGCCACGAGGCGCGTGTTCCAGAAGAACGTCGCCGCCAGCGCCGGCCCTGCCCAGCCCACCGTCACCAGCGCCCACGCCAGCAGCGTGCGCGTGGTCCACACGTTCCAGAGCAAGAACTGGATCGACGTCAGCACGGCATCGAGCGTGGTCAGCAGCACCGCCACCGTGGCCAGCCGCGCGCGCCAGCGCAGCACCAGCGCGCCCATCACCGAAATCAACAGCACGTCCAGGCCCACCCACGCGTACTGGATGCGCGCGCTCGGGAACCAGGTCGCCGTGTCCAGGAACGCGAGCGCGATCGTCCAGGGCACGAGGAACAGCCCGAGCAAGAAGGTGGCGAGCGTGCGCTGGTGTACGAGCGTCTGCAGGCCGAAGCGCACCAGCCCCCCGGACGCGAACGCCGCCAGCACGTCCCGCATCGCCAGCACGCCGAGCTCGCGTCGCGGGTACGCCAGGTACACCGGCTCCCAGCGCTTCGGCTTCAGCTTCTCCTTGAACGAGCGCACACCGGGGAAGTTGTAGAGGCGCGTGGTGTAGTTGCGCGTGAAGGCGAGGATCGGCCGCACCTTGCCCGCGAGCGGCGCGAGCCCGAGCGTGGCGTAGTGTGAGCCCTCGGCCGCGAACGCGCGCATCAAGGTGTCGATCAACAGCTCCACGGTGCCGTTCGGCGTGGTCGGCTCGCGCACCAGGTCTTCGATGAACCAGCCCTGGCGCCCGTAGACGGGGATCGCGACCGCGAAGCCGATCACACGCCCCGCTTGTTCGGCCACCACGTAGCGGCGCTCTTCGGGGAATCCGTACGGGTGCAGCCGCACCATGAACTTCAGCTCGCTCATGCCGCGGTCGTGCAGCCAGCTGCGGATCACGGCGTCGCACTGCCGCCGGACCGCGCTCTCCTGCTGGCCCATCTCGAGCGGGTCGATCAGGCGCGCCGTGACGCCCTTGGGGCGCGGGCGCTTGATCTGCTCGCGCAGCGAGCGTGTGGCCTTGACGGTGGCGTCCCAGTCGCTCGGGTCCCACACCGGCAGCTCACCCACGTGCGTGGCGCGCAGGCCCGCGCGCTGTGCGAAGCCCTCGCTGACGTGGAAGAAGCGCGCGCGCTTGCCCTCGTGCCCCGCGGCTTCGATGAAGCCCCGCGCGACCTCGCCGAGCCGCGCCTCGTCGCACACTGGCTCGCCCGCGCTCACCCACGCGTCCTCCAGATCGCCGTAGCCGACCACCGCGTCGCCCGCGAACCAGAATTTGAGCCCGGGCTCCAGGATCTGAAAGCTCGTCGCTTCGCGGCCGTAGCGCTGCAAGAGCGCCAGCACCCGGCGGAAGGTCTCGTCGTCGCTCACGTCTCAGTTCTGACAGAGCCGGCGCGCAAATGCGATACGCTGGTCACGTGCGCTGCGGGATCGCGCTGATGCTCTGGCTCGCATCGTCACTGACGAGGGCGGACGCGCGCGAGGAAAAGGCGCTGCTGGCGCAGCTCACGCGCAAGCCTGCCGCGGAGCCCTTGCTGCTGCGCTACGCCGAGCTGGCGTTGCCGTGTGATGGTCGCGCGACCAAGGCCAAGGCCAGCGAGCTGTTGCGGCGCATGGCGCGCGCGAACGTGGACTGGGAGCGCCGCATCGCGCTGCACGCCGCCCTCGCGGAGGCGCTGCTGGCCCAGCACGCGGCGAGTGTGTCGCGGCTCGGCGTGGCCATCCTGCGCCAGGATCCCGAGAGCGCCGCCTGCGCGCGGCAGATCGCCGCACTCGCGATCCGCGACGACGCGCTCCCCGAGGCCACCGACGCGCTGGTGCTCGCCGGCGAGGTGTTGCCGCAAGACGCTGCGATCCGCGCGGAGCTGGGCCGGCTGTGGCTCGCACGTGGGCGCCTGGACCGTGCGCTGCCGGTGTTCGCGGAGCGCTTCGCGCTGGCCACGGGTGACCTGGGCGCGCGACGAGACCTCGCGTACGCGCTGGCGGCGGACGGGCGCCCGGACGAAGCGCTCTCGTTGCTGGTGCCCGCGCGCGAGGCCTGCGAGCAGGACGCGACGTGCGCGCTCACCGCAGCGCGTATCGCGCTCGAGGGCGACCGCTTCGACGAGGCGCTGCGCTACCTGGAGGCCCGGCTCGGCGTCGAGCCGCGCGATCTGGACGCGCTGTTCGCGCTCGGCGACGTGCACACGCGCGCGCGCCAGCTCGACCGCGCGCGCACGGCCTACGCGCGCATCCTGGCGCTGAAGCCGGACAGTGTGCGCGCGGCCCAGGCCCTGCAAGCGCTCGCGCCGTGAGCCATACTCGGCCGCGATGGTGCGCGCGCTGATCCTCGCCTCGCTGCTGGTCGCCTCGTCGGCGCACGCCGATCTGCTGGAGCGCGACCTCGCCCTGCGCATGCACCTGGAGACCGCCGCCGCGCGCGAGCGCCACCGCAGCTGGATGCTGCCCCTGGTGCTGCTGGCAGGCGGAGGTCTGGTCGCGCTCGGTGCCGCGCTGCCCGCGGACTTCGGCGGTGTGGCGCTGCCGCTCGGCACCCACGCGCTGTTCCGCGGCACGATGGCGCTGGCGTTCACCGACGACCCGCGCAAGATCCCGCCCGCCTACCTGGCGATCTCGCCGTTGCCCGCGCGCGTGCAGTACGGCGAGCAGCGGCTCGCACGCCTCGCGCAGCAACACCGACGCAATCGGATCGCAGATGGCGTGGTCGGCATCGTGTTGGCGGCCAGCGCGGTCCCGCTGCGGATCGGCTTCGCGCGTCTGGACGACCCGGGCTACCGCTTCGGCGACAGCTACATCGACTTCGTGCTGGTCACGCTCTCCGCGCTCGGCGCCACGCAGGGCATGCTGACGTTCTTCGACGAGACCGCCGCCGAGGCATCCTGGGCGAGCTACCAGCGCCAGACCGCCGAACGCAAGCCGCTCTCGCGCACGCAGCTGCGCGCTTCATTCGCCTTCTAGCTTTGGCCCCAGC
>DASUME010000504.1:0-18384 GCA_036277895.1 Polyangiales bacterium | reverse complement strand
CGTCCGTGCCCGTACGTCTCCTGCAAGTATCACCTCTACATCGACGTCCATCCGGTGCGCGGGTCGATCAAGATCAACTTCCCCGACATCGAAGTCTGGGAGATGACCGATACGTGTGCGCTCGATATCGCGGATCGTGGCGGCATCACGCTCGAAGAGGTCGGCGAGATCATGAACCTCACCCGTGAGCGCGTGCGCCAGGTGGAGACGCAGGGCCTGGCCAAGCTGCAGGGGCTGACCGAGGTCGATTTGCTGCGGGACTACGTGGACGAGTAAGGTTTTGCCCGGTAAGGCTTCCTTGGGAACTCCGGCGTGATGACTTTGAGTCATGCGCGCCGGTAGAAAGGGGCCGGGGATGTCACTACAGAACGGGCTGGAACCTGTCGACGCGCGCGGTTTCTCCGCGCGCGAGCAGAGTGTGGAGGCGCGCGGCGGCGTGCCAGCCGCGCAGATGTTGGCCGTTCGTGCACCAGCCACTGGGGAGTGGCTGGGCGAAGTGCGCACCTCCAGCGCCGAGCAGGTGAATGACGCGTTTGCGCGCGCTCGCGTCGCGCAGCTGCGCTGGGTGAGCCTGCCGATCGAGCTGCGCTGCGAGCACATCATGCGCCTGCGCGACGCGATCGTGGCGCGCGCGGACGAGCTGATCGACCTGATGGCGCGCGAGGCCGGCAAGCCGCGGCAGGAAGCGCTCGTGCACGAGGTGATGGTGGTCGCGGATCTCGCGAACTACTACGCCAAGCGCGCGGCCAAGATCCTCGCCCCGCGCGAGGTCGAGCCGCACCTGTTCAAGCACCGCAAGAGCTACGTGCACTACGCGCCGCGCGGAGTCATCGGCGTGATCTCACCGAGCAACTTCCCGCTGCTGGTGGCGGCCAGCGAGGCGATCGTGGCGCTGCTCGCGGGCAACGCAGTGGTGCACAAGCCGAGCGAGCGCACGCCGCTGGTCGCACTGAAGTTCCAGGACATCTGCGTGCGCGCCGGGCTGCCGTGCGATCTGTATCAAGTGTTGCCCGGCGCTCGCGCCACCGGCGAGGCGTTGATCGACGCGCGGCCGGACATGCTGTTCTTCACGGGCTGCCAGGCCAACGGTCGCGCGGTGGCCGCACATTGCGGCTCGCTGTTGATCCCGGTGCAGCTGGAGCTCGGCGGCAAGGCGTCTGCGATCGTGCTCGAAGACGCGGATCTCGAGCGCGCGGCGCGTGCGATCGTCAACGGTGCCTTCGCGAACAGCGGGCAGGTGTGCGTAGGCGTGCAGCGTGTCTACGCGCAGGCCGCCATCCACGATGCGCTCGTGCAGCGTGTGGTGGAGCTGAGCGAGCACCTGCGCCAGGGAGATCCCGATCAGCGCACGGTCGACCTCGGCCCGCTGCAGACGGTGGGCCAGGCCGATCGCGCCGAGCAGCTCGTCGACGAAGCGCGCCAGCGTGGTGCCGTGGTGCGCTCGGGCGGGCTGCGCGGGGCGGCGAGGAACGTGTACCTGCCGACCGTGCTCGCGCAGTGCACGCCCGAGATGCGGCTGATGCGCGAGGAGCTGATGGCGCCGGTGCTGGCGGTGATGAAGGTCGCCAGCGACAACGAGGCGATCGTACTCTGCAACCAGTCGCGCAGCCGGCTGATGGCGAGCGTCTTCACGAGCAACAAGCAGCGCGGGCGGCGCATCGCCGAGCGGCTGCACATGGGCACGGTGATGATCAATGACGTGCTCGCCGCGTACGCCTCGCCCGAGCTCCCGTTTGGCGGCATCGGCGACAGCGGCCATGGCCGCGTGCACGGCGACGAGGGCCTGCGCGCCGTCTGCGACACGCGCACGGTCGACTACAACCGCGGCCCGATGTTCAAGCGCGAGCCGGTTTGGTTCCCGTACCGAAAGCGCACCTACGCCACCATGATCAACGTGATGAAGGTCTTCTTCCGTAGCGGCTCGCCGCTGAAGAACGCGATCGATCTGCTCTAGTCGCCGACTTCGACGCTGTTCCTGAGCGTGCCGACGCCCGTGACGGTGATCTCGACCGTGTCGCCGGCGAGCAGTGGGCCCACGCCCTCGGGAGTGCCGGTGGCGATCAGGTCGCCGGGCTCCAGCGTCATGATGTGCGAGATGAACGAGATCTGGGTCGCGATCGAGAACACCATCTGGTTCACGTGACCCTGTTGGCGTAGCTCGCCGTTGACGTGGCCACGCACCTCGAGTGCATCGAGCTCCACGTCGGTCTCGATCCACGGACCCACTGGGCAAAACGTGTCGAAGCCCTTGCCGCGCGTGAACTGCACGTCCTTGCGCTGCAGATCGCGCGCGGTGACGTCGTTGATCGCGGTGATGCCGAAGATCGACTCCAGCGCCTGCGCGGGCGAGACGTTCTTGGTGCGCTGGCCGATCACGACGCCGATCTCGGCCTCGTGCTCCACGCGCTGGCTCGCCGCTGGCAGCTTGATCGCGGCGCCCGGGGCCACCAGCGAGCTGGGCGGCTTCAGGAACAGCAGGGGCTCGCTCGGCACGTCATTGCCGAGCTCCTTGGCGTGCGCCGCGTAGTTGCGGCCCAGGCACACGACCTTGGAGGGCTCGACCGGGGCCAAGCTGCGCACGCCATCGGCGACGATGCGCTGGCCGCTGAGCTTGCCGCCGAGCCACGGTGCGGCGTCGAAGAGCGCGAGTTGATCTCCGTCGAGCTGGGCGTAGGCGGGCCCGTTCGGTTGCTGGATGCGCAGGATTCGCATGGGCCGAGTGTACTCCGTGGGGCTTGCTGATCCGCATGGACCGTGCAAATAGCGCCGCGTCGAAGCGGTCCAGGCGATCGCTCGTGCGTTCCTGCTTGCAGGGCTGCACGGGAGGAAAGTCCGGGCTCCAAAGGGCAGGATGCTCGCTAACGGCGAGTGGGGGCGACCCCGAGGAAAGTGCAACAGAGAACAGACCTCCCGCCTTCCGCGTTCGCGCGGTCCGCGAGGGAAGGGTGAAACGGTGAGGTAAGAGCTCACCGGGCCTGCGGCGACGCAGGTCGCACGGCAAACCCCATTCGGAGCAAGACGGAATAGGGAAGCGTTCGAGGGCTGCCCGCCCGATGCTTTCGGGTTACGTCGCTCGAGGCGCTCGGCAACGTGCGTCCCAGATGAATGACCGCCATCCCGCACGCGGCGACGTGCGCGGGAGACAAAACCCGGCTTACGGGCCCTTCGACCAGCGGGTCCCTGCGCGAGCGGGGGCCCGATGCTTTGCGTGCGTCGCAGCGCGCGGCCTCCGCGCGTGAGCAAGACGCACCCGTCAGCGGGCCACGTCCGCGCGCAGCGGCAGGTGCACCGGGGCGAGCGCACGCGCCTGGTAGACGTGCTCGGCGCGCACGCTCTCGAAGGTCAGAAAGCGTGTGCGCATCGCCAGCAGTCCGTTCAGGAGCTCCGCGTGCGGAAGCGAGTCGAAGTCGACCTGCGCGAGCAGGGCGGCCAGGGCCTGGTGCGCTTCGCGCGGGTGAAACACCTTGCCGGGCCCGAGCAGCGCCATGTCGGCCAGCGGCAGCAGCCGGCCGTCGAAGATGTCACCGGGGGTAAGGCGGCGCTCCGGCTCGCTGAGCCACACGCGGTAGCGGCCGCCGAGCACCAGATCGCGCACGCCCTGCTCGGGGCCTTCGTACACGAACAGGGACCGGTGGCTGCGCAGCCAGCCGGCGAGCTCACGGCGTTCGACTTCAGCCAGCGCGGGATGAGCGTCCGCGAACGCCGCTACCGGGCTCGGCGCGCCCGTGCACAGGTGCTGCTCCAGGAAGTGCGCGATGCGCGACTCGTAATCGATCTGCCCCTCCACGATGGCTCCGGTGGCGCCCTCGAACTCGGTGCGTGCGGCGTGCAGATGCGCCTCGCCGCGGGTCGACACCAGCCAGGACAGGACGCGCTCGAACAGCGTTTCGTGCAGCATGGGAGCCTCAAAAAAGGGCGCCGCAAAAGCCGGCTAACTTTCGGAGCCTGTGGTTAAAAACGGGCGCCCAGCAGCGGCCCGTAGCAAACTGTGGTTCCCTCTTGCCCTAGCGGTTCGGGGGGGTCTACAAAACTGTAGGCTTTTGATTGCGCGCGCGGGCACCGCGCGCTTCGACGTTCCGTTGGGAGGACTCGCGTGAGGGAACTAGTCCGCTATCTTTTGGAGCACGCCTACATCGATTTCGGTGGCGACATCGCCATGGAGCAGGTGCGGCAATTCCTTCGCGAGGACGACACGCGTGAGTCGCGGGCTCTGCTTGCCAAGCTGATCGAGGACAAGGGCGTGGACGAGCTGTTGCTCGCGCTCGCGGACGTGCTGAAAGAGTACATCCAGGTTGGCGTGTCCGAAGAAGTCGTGCGTGAACAGCTGATGACCTACAGCGAAAGCTGAGCCTGCGGGCGCTTTTGCGATTGGATCGGCCCACTGCTAGCATCGCCGCCACCCACCATGTCTTCCAGGCGCCGTTCGCACTCGTTGCCCATGCTCTCCTTGGCACTGCTCGGCCTTTTTTCCCTGGGCGCGAGCTGCAACCACGGCAAGGAACAGCCGGGCAGCGAGGCTGCGTCGGAAGCGAAGTCCGACTCGCCCAAGGGCAAGATCGAGTCGCTCGACAAGGTCGACACGAGCATGCTCACCGCGGCCGAGAAGCGCACCTTCGTGGAGGTCACGAACGAGGTGCTCTCGCCGTGTGGGGAGCCCGTGAGCGTTGCGCAGTGCGTGGCCGAGGCCCGCGCGTGCAACGCCTGTGTGCCGAGCGCGCGCTACGTCTCGCGGCTGGTCGCCGAGGGCTACGGCAAGCCGGAGATCGTGGAGCTGTACGGCGCCCGCTTCGACCCGAAGAAGAAGCGCACGATCGACGTCTCGGATTCGCCCGTGCGCGGCGCGCCGATGGCCACGGTGTCGATCGTGGAGTTCAGCGACTTCGAGTGTCCGCACTGTGGTGCCGCGCATCCGGTGCTCGCGCGCACGCTCGATGAGTTCTCGGGCAAGGTAAACCTCGTGTTCAAGCAGTTCCCGCTCGACTCGCACAAGAACGCGGCGCCGGCGGCGCGCGCGGCGGTGGCGGCGCAGCAGCAGGGCAAGTTCTGGGAGCTGGCCGACCTGCTGTTCGAGCACCAGCGCGAGCTGAGCGCCGAGAAGATCGAAGAGCTGGCCAAGCGCGCCGGCGTCGATCTGCCCAAGTTCAACGAGGCGCGCGAGTCACACGATGTGTGGCAGCGGGTCGAGAAGGACAAGAAGGAAGGCGTCGAATTGGGAGTGCAGGGCACACCCAGCCTGTTCATCAACGGGCGCGCTTACAAAGAGGGCTTGCAGGGCTTGAGCAAGTACCTGAAGGAAGAGCTCGAGCTCTGAATCGCTCGGCGCGCTCGTCGTCTCCTTCAGACGGCGGATCGCGTAACGTTGGCGGAGCGTATGCACATCAAGAAGCAGCTGGGGCTGGCGCTGACACTCGCGGTGGCGAGCTTGTGGGCGCTCGAGGCGCAGGCCGTGGGCGACGGAACCGTTGCGCCCGAGATTGCGCTCAAGGATCTCGCGGGCAAGCCCGTGAAGCTCGCCGACCTCAAGGGCAAGGTCGTACTGGTCGACTTCTGGGCCTCGTGGTGTGCGCCCTGTCGTGAGGAGCTGCCGGTGCTCGATGGCCTGTACAAGAAGTACAAAGACAAGGGGCTCGTGATCATCGGCATCGGGCTCGATCGCGACGCGGACAAGCTCGCGAAGTTTCTGCGCGGCATGCCGCTCAGCTTCCCGGTGGTGCACGATCCGGCGGGCGCGGTCGCGAACAAGTACGAGCCGCCGAAGATGCCGTCGTCGTACATGATCGACAAGCGCGGACTGATCCGGCACGTGCACGCCGGCTTCAAGGCTTCCGACAAAGCGCAGCTCGAGAAGGAGCTCGGCGCGCTCCTGAGCGAGAAGTAATCAGCCCACCAAGCTGCGGCGTGTAGCCAGGAACTCGCCGAGCTGGTTCGACACGTAGTGCAGCACCGCGACGTCGGACTTGGTGAAGCCGCGATCGCCGCCGCGGTTGATCAGCTGCATCATGCCGAGCAGCTGCGAGCCGTGGCGCAGCGGCACGTACGCGAGGTTCAGGATCTCGAGCTCGCTGCGGCCGTCGATCGCCGGCTGGTAGCGCGCGTCGCTGGCGACGTCGTTGATTAGCAGCGCGTCCTCGACGCTCCACTTGGCGGCACCGAACAGGCCGGCCTGGGAGGGCACCGCCGACGCGCGGCGCTCGTTGGCGCCCGGTCCGCCCACCGCGACGAAGCGGAACTCGTCCGTGTTGATGTCGTAGAGGCACACGCTCATCGCCTCGCACGGCACGAGCCGCGAGAGCAGCTGGGTGGCGAACTCGAGCCCCGCGACCGGCGTGGGCAAGAAGTACAGATCGGGCAGCGCCTCGAACGCTTGTGCGAGGCGGCCGTCGACCTCACCCGTGTCGTCGAGCACGGCTTTGTGGCTGTCGGTCTGGAACGCAGAGGGGATCGCGGCCGGAGCGACCGGCGGCGGCGCGTTCATCCACGGCATCGCGGGCGCGACGGGCGCTGCAGGCGCGACGGGAGATGCGACTGTGCTCGCGGCTTCGGCGGCGGCGAGCTCCGGAAGAGGGTGCTGTGGCAGGCGCACCGACGGCGTCTCGCCCGTCTCCGAGGCAGCTGCGCGCAGCTTGTCCCAGGGCGACCTGCCGCTCTTGGCCGGCAGGCTGCTCGGGCGCGCGCGCGGTGCGTCGCTCTTCTCCGCAGGCGGCGGCGTGCTCTTCGCGATCGCAGGCGGCTCCACGGACTGCGTCGAGGCGGCGGGCGGCGGCGATTCCGCCGGCACGAAGGCGTCGCTCGGTCTCGTCGCGCGCGGGATCGGCGCGACGTGCGAGCCGGGCGCTGGAATGTCGCCGGGCGTGGCGGCCTCGCTGGGCGCGGGACCTGCGAGCGAAGGCGACGACGCTCCTTCCGCGTTGCTGACGAACACCGCGTTGCCGCGCCAGTCGCTCCACTCGAGCGTGGCGACCGGCGGCGCATTGGGCGCATCGCGCAGCGGCTTGTCGAACGCGGCGAGGTGGATCAGCTGCCCGCGCGGCGCGCTCGCGAGCTCCTCACGCAGCTTAAGCAGCTCCGCCTGCAACAGGCCCTCGAGGTTGCTGAGATCGCCGGCCGGCGTGACCAGGAATGCACGCTCGCGGTAGGTGATCGGCGAGCGCGGTGTGGGCTCGACGTCGCGTGCGAACGCCGGCACGAGTTGCACCTCGCCGGCGGCACGCGGCAAGCGCGCGCTCACCAGGCGATCGAGCTTCGGCGCGGGAGGAATCGAGCTGCCGGGCCCGCGGCCCAGCGGAGGCAGCGAACGCAGGTTGCTGCGCGCCGCGCGCTCGCGGTCTTCGCTCGCCAGCGCGGCACGGGCGCGTGCGCTCTCGTACTCGCGGCGCAACGCATCGGCGCGCTGCGCAGAGTACGCGAGCGTCTGTTGCTGACGTGCCGAGGGCGATTCCTCCGTCGCGGCGGCCGGCTCGGCAGTCGGCGCTGCGTTGGCCTCGGGTGGGGCGACGCCTGCGGGGGCAGCGACGACTTCGTGGCTCGGAGCAGCCGGGGTCTGTGCCTCGCGTTGGTTCTCCAGCGCCGCGGCGGCCCTGGCCGCGATCACCGCGGGGGACTCGCCCGCGCCTGCATCCGGAACACGTGACGGCCGAGGCGGAGGCCGGCGCGGCGGCTCTGCGACCGCGGCCACGACCGCGCCCAAAGGGAGGAGCGTGTAGCGACGCCGGTTGGCCGCGTCGAGGATGGTCACCTCACCGCTCTCGGCCACCACGCAGCTCGCCCCGGGGGGCACACCCCCTGGCTCGTCAAGCTGCTCGCGCCCGGCGCGGAGCGCGGCAAGCCAGTTGTCCGCGCACACGTCCGCCTCGGACACGACCGCTTGGGTCCCGAGGCTCGTGATCACCAGTTTCCAAGGGGGCTGTGCCAAGAGACCCGGTTGTAGCAACGGCCGCCAAAAACCGCGAGTGTCTGGCCGCACCGAATCGGCGGTCTGCTCCGCGCCAGAAAGGCTTCCGCCGTTGTTCCGAAACAGTGACGAAATCCCCAGCAGTTTTCGCGCAGTTGCGTTTGCGCCCCACTTGAGCGGTCGCTAGTCTCATTGCGTTTCCAACCGGAAAAACTCCAGAGGCCAGCATGTGGATCTTGGTAGTAGGTGGCGCTGCAGTTCTCGAACGTCCCGACGGGGGCATGTCCACGCTGGGGGAGCTGGGTTGCCGGGTACGCTCGGTCGACCTGTGGGATAACCTCGAAGCTCACGACTTTGCTACGGATCCTCCCAGCGTCATCCTGGTTGAGGCGATCGACCAGGTCGAGGCGGGGCGGGCCGCGGTGATGCGGTTGCGGGCGGTGCCGGCGCTCGCCGAAGTACCAGCCCTAATTGCGGTCACCGTAAACGCAACACAGCGCCTCGATCCGAATGATGGTTTCGATGATTTCGTGCTCGTCCCGTACGTCCCGGTCGAGCTCTACACCCGGATCCGGCGTGCGGAGTGGAAGCGCAGCGAGTTCGCGGGCAAGGAGCGCATCAAGATCCAGGCGATGTGCATCGACCTCGCGGCCCACGAGGTCACGGTCGATGGCCGCCTGATCGAGCTGACGCACCAGGAGTTCGCGCTGCTGGCCTTCCTCAGCCAGAACCGCGGCCGCGTGTTCAGCCGCGAGCAGCTGCTCGATCGGGTGTGGGGCGTCGATTACTACGGCGGCAGCCGCACGGTCGACATCCACGTGCGCCGCCTGCGCATGAAGCTCGGGTCCTCGGCGGATCCGATCGAGACGGTGCGCGGCGCGGGCTATAAAATGAAAGCTCCGTGAACCTTGGAAGACCGATCGCCATCTCCGTCGGAGATCCCGCGGGCGTCGGGCCGCGCGTCAGCGTAGCCGCCGCCCTCGCCCTACGCGCGCCTTGCGCGTTGTTCGGCGATGCCGCGCAGCTGCGCGCCGAAGCTCCGGATGCACCCTGGACCGAGTGCGACGACTCGCTGGAGCTCGCCGCGGGCAGGCTCGGGATCGTCGACACGGGGCGTGTCGCCCCCGCGACGATCGCGGCGTATGCCCCCAGCCCCGAAGGCGGCCTGGCGCAGGTGCGCACGCTGGAGCGCGCGGCCAGGAGTGTGCAGGCGGGAAGGGCGCGCGCGCTGGTCACGGGCCCCACCAGCAAGGCCGCGATCGCGAGCGCCGGCATTCCGTTCATCGGCCAGACCGAGTTCCTGGCGCGGCTCGACGGTCGTCAGGACGACGACGTCACGATGATGTTCCTCGGGCCGAAGCTGCGCGTGGCGCTGGTTACCACCCACCTCGCCGTGTCGGCGATCCCGCAGGCGATCACGATCGCGCGCGTGCAGCGCACCGTGCGTCACCTGGCGGAGGCACTGCATCGCCTGTACCCGGAACGCACGGCGACGTTGGTGGTGTCGGGGCTCAACCCTCACGCCGGCGAGGCGGGCATGTTCGGGCGGGAAGACCTCGACGTGATCGCGCCCGCGATCAACGGGCTCTCGCGCGATGCTCTGTTCGCGGCGGGCCACGTCCGTGTGCGCGGGCCTGAGCCCGCGGAGTCCGTGTTCCGCGCCGCGCAGCGCGGCGATCTCGACGGAGTGGTCGCGCAGTTCCACGATCAGGCGACGATCGCGTCGAAGCTGCTCGACTGGGGCGCGGCCGTGAACACCACCTGGGGGCTGTCGTTCTTGCGCACCAGCGTTGACCATGGCGTCGCGTACGATGCGGCCCGGAGCGGGAGGGTCGACGCGGACGGCATGCATGCGGCGCTGGCGCTCGCGCTTCGACTCACCGGAAATGCATGACTGATCTCGTCGTCCGCGGCGCTCGACAACACAACCTGAAGGATCTGACGGTCGCCATCCCACGAGAGAAGTTCGTGGTGATCACGGGGCCGAGTGGGTCGGGCAAGTCGTCGCTCGCGTTCGACACCATCTACGCGGAGGCGCAGCGGCGCTACGTGGAGTCGCTGAGCGTGTACGCGCGGCAGTTCCTGGGGCAGATGCCGAAGCCCGACATCGACGGTATCGATGGGCTCTCGCCGGCGATCAGCGTGCGCCAGCAGGGCTCGAGCCGCAGCCCGCGCTCCACCGTGGGCACGTTGACCGAGATCTACGACTACCTGCGGTTGTTGTTCGCGCGCGCGGGCGTCGCGCACAGCCCGACCACCGGCAAGGAGATGCACGCGTTCACGGTAGAGGCCGTGGTCGATCGGGCGCTGAGCTTGCCGCAGGAGGCGCGGCTGACGATCGCGGCGCCGCTGCCCCGCGCGGATGCCGAGACGCTCGCCAAGGAGGTCGCGCGCCTGCGCAAGGAAGGCTTCGTGCGCGTCGCGATCGACGGCAAGGTGCACGACCTCGGCGGCGACGTGGTGTTGCCCACGCGCGGCACGCACTCGCTCGAGGTGCACGTCGACCGCGTGCGCGTGAAGGACTCGGCGCGCCAGCGCGTGACCGAGGCCGTCGAGCTGTCGTACCGGCAGACCGGCGGCTTCGTGCACCTGTTCACGGAGCACGGCTTCGACTGGGTCGCCTCCGAGCGGCTGGTGTGCTTCGAGTCGGGCGAGAGCTTCGGCGAGCTGACGCCGCGCACGTTCTCGTTCAACAGCCCCGAGGGCGCGTGTCCGGCCTGCGGTGGGCTCGGGGTGGTGCAGTCGTTCGACGCGGAGCTGATCGTCCCGGACGCCACGCTGTCGATCCGCGAGGGGGCGATCGCGGCCTGGGGGCGACCCGAGGGGGCGTACTACCAGCGCGAGCTGGAGACGCTCGAGAAGCAGCTCGAGGTCGACCTCGACAAGCCGTGGCAGAAGCTGAGCGCGGCCAAGCAGAAGAACGTGCTGCACGGGGGCGGCAAAAAAGACGACGCCTGGCCGGGTGTGATCCCGCTGCTCCAGCAGCGCACCACGCAGCTGGCGCGCAGGCGCCGCGGTGCGGCGGACGACGTCGCCGATGCGCTGGCGTACCTGGAGGAAGATACGTACCGCTTCGCACGCGAAGCAGTCTGCGAGATCTGCAGCGGCACGCGCTTGTCTGCGCTGGCGCGCAACGTACGCGTGCAAGGTGTCACGCTGCCGGATCTGAGCGCGCGGCCGCTGCAGGAGCTACGCGCTTTCTTCGTGAGCTTCCCGCCCGAGCAAGCGAAGCAGGAGGTGCTGGCGCGGCTGCTCAAGGACATCACCTCGCGGGTCGAGGCGCTGAACGAGCTGGGGCTCGAGTACCTCGCGCTGGCGCGCAGCGTGATCACGCTGTCCGGCGGGGAGCTGGAGCGCATCCGGCTGGCGACCCAGATCGGGTCGGGGCTGATGGGGGTGCTGTACGTGCTCGACGAGCCGTCGGCGGGGCTGCACCCGCGCGACAACGCGCGCCTGATCGCGAGCCTCTTGCGGCTGCGCGATCAGGGCAACTCGCTGCTGGTGGTCGAGCATGATGAAGCGACCATTCGCGCGGCCGATCACGTGCTCGACCTCGGGCCCGGCGCGGGCGTGCGCGGCGGACGGCTGATCGCGGCGGGCACGCCGGAGCAGCTGGCCAGCTTCGAGGGCTCGCCGACCGGCGACTACCTGAGCGGGCGCGTGACGATGCCCACGCGCGCCACCAAGGTTGCGCCCGAGCGCTGGCTCTCGCTCCGTGACGTGACCACCCACAACCTCAAGAACGTCAGCGTGCACATCCCGCTCGCGCGGCTCACGTGCATCACGGGCGTCAGCGGTAGCGGCAAGTCGTCGCTGATCGTGGACACGTTGTTGCCGGCGGTGAAGGGCGCGCTGCGCGGGAAGACCACGCCGGGGCTCGAGGGCGCAGAGGCGTTCGATCGCGTGATCGACGTCGATCAGGGGCCGATCGGGCGAACGCCGCGCTCGTCGCCCGCGTCGTACTCGGGTGCGTTCGAAGATCTGCGCGAGCTGTTTGCGAACTTGCCCGAGGCGCGTGCGCGCGGCTTCTCGGCCACGCGCTTCAGCTTCAACGTCAAGGGCGGGCGCTGCGACACCTGCCGCGGCGACGGCGTGATGCGCGTGGACATGCAGTTCTTGCCGGACGTGTTCGTGCGCTGCGAGACCTGCCAGGGCAAGCGCTACAACCGCGAGACGCTGGAGGTGCGCTACCGCGGGTACAGCATCGCGGACGTGCTGGAGCTCAGCGTGGACGCCGCGCTGCAGCTGTTCTCGGCGCTGCCGAAGCTGGTGACCAAGCTCGGTGCGCTGAAGGACGTGGGGCTCGGCTACGTCGCGCTCGGGCAGCCGGCCAACACGCTCAGCGGTGGCGAAGCGCAGCGTATCAAGCTCGCGCGCGAGCTGGCGCGGCGCGCCACGGGCAAGACGCTCTTGGTGCTCGACGAGCCGACCACGGGCCTCCACTTCGCAGACGTGGCGCTGCTGATCGATCTGCTCGCGCGGCTGGTGGACCTGGGCAACACGGTGGTGGTGATCGAGCACCACCTCGCGCTGGCGCGGGCGGCCGATCACGTGATCGATCTGGGGCCGGAGGGCGGCCCGGCGGGCGGCGAGATCGTGGCGCTGGGTACGCCTGCGCAGATCGCGCAGGAACCGCGCTCGTACACCGGCCGTTACCTCTGATCGAGCTCGCGCAGGAACGCGTCGTTGACCTCGATCGCGGCCTCGCGCACCTCGGCGGAGCCGCCCACCAGCAGCGCCACCGGGTGCAGCTCCAGGCGCTCGATCTCGTTGCGGTGCAGGTCGACGAAGCTGGCGACGCGCGCGAACAGCTGGCTGAGGAGCGCGACGTACTTCTCGCGCTCGTCGGGGCTGCTGCCGAGCAGCAACTCCACGCCTGCGAGCCGGGACAACGCGCGCTCGATCGAAGCCGAGCTGGCGGGCAACACGGTCGAGACGCCGTCGCGCGTGATCGCGCCGTGGGGATCCGCGAAGCCCGCGCGCAAGATCACGCGGCGCTGCGGGGCCGGCCGCGCGCTGACCCGGATCAACGCGCGCGCGAGCGTGGTGGCGGTGACCGTGACGCCGAGCACGCGCGCCTCCGGCTTCAGATCTTGCGCTGCCGTCTGCAGCTGGCGGTAGACGTCGCGCACACGGGCGGCGTTGTCGACGCCGTCGACCGAGAGGGCAGGGTGATCCCAGACGCGCAGGTCCGGGGACGCGAGCGAGATGCGCACCGGGAACCCGATGCGGGCCGCTTCCGCCGCCGCCCGGGAGGGACTGGCACACAGCTCTTCTTGCGGCATCGGCAGCCCGAACGGCGCCAGCGCGACCTTGCTCGCGGGGTCCGAGAGCAGACGCGGAGGACCGAACAGCACGTCGCGGGTGGCGAACAGATCGGGCGGTGGCGGCAGCCGGACGATCGTGTCGCCGAGCGACTCGGCGGCAGAGAGCGCGCGCAGCGCCTGGGCGACGGCGAGCCCGTGGCCGAGTCGGACGGACTCCGCCTGCTCCCCGCGCTGAAAGGAGACGCCGTCCAGATCCGAGAGCAGTCGGCCCGCGCCGCGCTCGCTGCCGCTCAGCGCGCGCTCCAGGCGCACTTGATCCGCCGCGGACAGCTTCTTCGCGTTGGCGCGGAAGGCGCGTGCGCCGCCGTGCGCGAGCAAGCAGAGCGCCGCCAGCGCAGGGGCCACGTCACGCACGCACACGATCCCGAGATCCGACGCCAGGCCGAAGGCTTGCCCGTCGCGCGTGGAGAGCGCGCCGAGCACCACGCGCCCGCGCTCGGAACATACGTGCAGTGCGTCGATCGCGCGCGCCGGCTCGGGGACGTGCACGCACAGCGCCGCGGCGAGCCCGCGATCGCGTGCGGCGCGCGCAGCGGCGTCCAGCGGGTCGGAGGTGAGCTCGGGCTCGATCGAGAGGCCGATGCGCGCAGCGAGCGCCACGGCTTCAGCGAGCAGGTCGCCGGTTTCGCAGAAGACGGGGGTGGTCATGGGAGAGCGCCGATGGGCGGGCCCAGCATAGTCAGGGGGCTACGGACTCTGCGAGTTTTGGGGCGATCTCGCGAGCTCTCGTGCACGCTCGCGTAGCAGCTCTGCGGGTTTGTTGTTAAGAGCTGCCAAGCTATCTAAACTCCACGCACTCTTGACCGGCAATAGACGTGGGTGGTAACTGACTCCGCGCGGGGGAGATGCCGACATGCGGCTGAAGATTATCGCGGGAAACCTGGTGGCCGTGTTGTTGCTGGGCCTCGTGTCTTACTGGGTCGTCGGCTCCGATCTGCGGCAGGACGTCACCAAAAAGATCTCGGCACAGATCGGTAACGATCAAGTGCTGCTCGATCGCTCGTTGCGCCTGACCGCGCTCGAGTTCGTCGACGACGTCAAGCAACGCAGCGCAGATCCGGATCTGCGCAACGTGTTTGCCGCGCTCGATGAAGAGGGCCGTCGCACTCGTGCCTACGAGGCCAGCGAGCGCAGCTCGCAGTGGTTCCAGGATCCAGCGCGTGGACCGCGCGGGCGTCCTCACGTCGTGTTGATCACGGACGACACCGGCAAGGTGATCGCGCGTGATCAGGACCGGAACCGCATGTACGGCACGCGGCTGGAGGGCCAGCTGCCGGCGGTGCGCGCCACGCTCGGAGACCGCGAGGCGCGGCACGATGTGTGGAAGAAGGCGGACGAGGCGAAGCTGCTCGAGATCGCGGTCGCGGTCATCCGCGGCGATCAGGGGCAGGTCGTGGGCAGCTTGGTGGTCGGCTACGACCTCTCGAACGGCCTGGCACAGAGCGAAGGCAAGCGCCTGGGCGGACGTGACGTCGCGTTCCTGGTCGACGATCAGGTCTACAGCTCGTCGCTCGACGAGACGGTGGCCAAGCAGCTGCGCACCTACCTGTACGGCGACGCCAAGGCGGTCACGTCGGCGGCGATCGGCGGCACGGTGAGCGCGCCCTGGCTCGCGAAGGCGGGCGACCACGAGTTCGCGGGTGTGCTCGCGCCGCTGCCCGAAGCGCGCTCGGCCAAGGTGGCGTACGCGGTGCTGGCAGATCGCAGCGAGGGCGCCAAGGAAGCGGCCGCGCCCACGCGCATCATCCTGGCGCTGACGCTGGTTTTCTCGCTGGTGGTGCTCGCCTACGGCTTCATGGTCGGCAACTCCATCGTCGGGCCGATCGAGGAGATCGAAGAAGGCGTGCTGGCGGCGATCAACGGCAACACCGACGTGCGGCTCAACACCGGCAACCCGGATCTGGGCGGCCTTGCGTACCGCATCAACCAGCTGCTGAACGTGTTCACAGGCGTGCAAGAAGCGGCCGCCGAAGACGACGACGAGCAGGTGCCGGCGGCCGGGGGCGGCGACTGGAAGGACGAGAGTGAGCTCGCCGATGCACCTGCAGCCAGTGCCAGCGGCGCGTCGGTGGCCTCTCCGCTGCCTGCGGCGCCTGCGAGCGGTGCGGGTGATCCGATCGACGACCCGAGCCTCGCGGCGCGGCTCGATAAGGAGCCTGCGGACGCCTATTACAAGCGCGTCTACAGCGAGTACGCGCAGGCCAAGCGCACCCAGGGCGAGTCGTTCAGCGTCCCGGAAGACCGGTTCACGCAGCGCCTGAAGGGCAACGAGACCGCGCTGGCGCAAAAGCACGGGGCACGCGGGGTCCGGTTCGTGGTGCAGGTGCGCGACGGCCAGGTGCTGCTGCAGCCGGTGCTGATCAAGTAAGCCGCACGTTTCCGGACCGGATCGCCGTGACAGTGCGGCGGCTTGAGTCATCCTCTGCGCCGTGGGACTCTTCGATCTATTCGGCGGTAAAAAAGGCAGCGCGGGCGCGGTTGCGAAACTTGCGCCCAAGGTTGCCGACAAGCGAGGCATGGCGCCCGATCGTTGGGAGGCCATCCAGGCGCTGACCAAGATCGACAGCGAAGAGGCCGTCGAGGCACTGCTGGTGCGCTTCACCTTCTACACCGATCCGACGATCACGGATCAGGAGGAGAAGGAGGGCACCTTCAACGCGATCGTGGCCAAGGGCGCGCTCTCGGTGCCGCCGCTCAAGAAGTTCTTGGCCAAGGCGGAGTCGCTCTCCTGGCCGCTCAAGATGCTCGACCGTGTGCTCAGCGCCGAAGAGGTGCTGCAGATGCTGCTCGAGATGCTGAGCAAGATGGACACCGAGTACGAGCGCGACCCGCAGCGCAAGCTGCAGATCCTGGCGGAGCTGGAGACGCGGCAGGGCGCGACGGTGCTGGACGCGGTGAAGCCGTTCCTGGCCGACGTGAACGAGACGGCGCGCTTCCATGCGGTGGGTGCGGTGCTGGCGCAGGCGAACGCCGAGGATGCCCGCCAGCCGCTTGCAGACGCGCTCGCGCGCGAAGAGAGCGTGCGCATCCGGGCGCGCATCCTCGACGGCTTCGCGTCCAAGGGCTGGTCGCTCGATCCCGCGCTGCGCAGCAAGCTGCCCGATGCGTTCGGGCTCGACGGCAACGGCGTTCCGCGTCGCCGCTGAGCGGGTGGAGAAACGCGAAAGGCGCGCTCGACCTCGCGGTCGGCGCGCCTTCTTCGTCCCTGGCGGAGGACCTTACTTGGTGATCACCGCGCGGCCCGGCAGGTAGAACGCGAAGCCGAGCTTGAACATCTGGTTGAACTGCGAGGTGCGGTCGTCCGCGTTGATGCGGCCGTCCGGGAACGCGCCCGAGCTGTCGGGCTCACGGTTCTTGCCGAGGCCACCCTCGTCGGTACCGCTGGTGTTCCACTTGAAGGGAAACGCGCGGTACTCGAGCGTCATCGCCAGGTAGTCGGTGAAGTACATCGACAGACCGACGCCGAAGGTCGGCGCCAGCGCGAGTCGCGTGGTGCTCTGCGTCTGGGTTGCCTTGCAGGCGTCGTCGGCGTCGGGGAACTCATCGTTGGCGCGGGCAGCACGCAACGTGACCGGGTTGCAGGGGCCGGTGGTCAAGCTTCCGCCGACGTCCTTGCGCTCCTGCACGTTCGCGAACGCGACGCCGCCGAAGATGTAGAAGTCGGTGTCGACGAAGGCAGCCTGGAACAGCGCCAGCTTGCCGCGCAGCGGGATGAACGTGGCCTGGATGCCGGTGAGGAACTTGATCTGGCCGGTCTGCTTGTTGAAGTTCTTCGGGTCCGGCAGCGAGAGCGCGTTGTAGTCCGTACGCTGGCCACGGCTCGTCACCTGATCCGTCAGGTTGGTGTCGAGCGGGAGGCCGTAGTCGAAGAACGCGTGGATGCCGAGCCAGTCGGTGAAGTGGTAGCCGATCTGCGCACCCACGAAGAGCGTGCGGGTGAACTCGTCGACCAGGGTTGCGCCGAACTCGGGCTGGATCTGGAAGCGACCGTCACGGTACACGCGCATCTTGCGCACCGCGGGCGCGCCAGCGAGCGGGCCGGTGACCTGGTACTCCTGCGCTTCGGCGCGCGGGGTTCCGATGGTGACACCGGATGCCGCGAACACGAGCCCAAGAGCGATCAGCCAACGCGATGCCGTTTTCATGGACTTCCTCGATTGCTTTTGAAGGGTCTGCATCGTGCGGGCTTACTTGGGCAGCTTGTAGTCGAAGCCGAACGGGAAGTAGACCGTCAGACCGATCGACGCGACGACGTTGAAGACCAGGGTGGAAGAGTCGTCGAGCCACTTCTTGTCGTTCTGACGGGCGGTCTCCCCCAGGCCGACATCGAGGTTCTCGAGCTTCTCGAGGTAGGGGTAAGCGCGCAGCTCCCCGAACACCGTGAGCCACTTGCTGATGAAGACGCGCAGACCGATCGCCGGGTTCAGGATCGAGATCTTGTACGTGTAGTCGAAGTTGCGGATCTGAGGATCCACGACCGGGACCGGCTTGGTCTGCATCACGCCGATGCCGCCCATCAAGTAGGCGTCCCACTGGAAGATGTAGCGCCGGAACATGGAGAACTTTCCGTACACGGGTACGTAGGTCATGTTCAGCGATGCACCGAAGCGGAACTCGGTAGGGCGTGTACCGAGACGTGCCGAGCGGCGGACGTGGAAGTTCAGGTCCTTCTCGCTCTCGAGGCCCTGGTACCAATTGATGTTGGCGCCGACGGCCAGCACGTTGGTGATCCAGTAGTTCAAGCCCACGCCGATGTTGGTGTGGGTCACGAACGGGTCGTTCAGCGAGAAGCCGACCGACGGCATGAGCTCGATGCGGTTCTTGCGCAGCGCGTAGATCTGCTGGACGGCGTAGATCTCTTCCGAGACCTCGGAGAGCTTCGGCCCACCCTCGCCCTCGGCCTTCGGCGCGCTGGTGTCTTCGGCCGCGAGATCGCCCATCAGGCTATCGCCACCGCTGGCTGCCGACGCGCTGCCGGGCTCCTCGCCGGCGACCTCGTCGTCAGGCGAGATGACGGGCGCTTCTTCATCGGACGCCGCAGGCGCGGCTGACGAAGGCGCTGCCGCCGCCGTGTCCTTGTCGCCCTTCTTGCGGCGGTGGTGCTTCTCGCGCTTCGCGCCCTTCTTGGGCTTGCTGCCGGCTGACTCCGTCTCTTCGAGGTCGAAC
>DASUME010000503.1:0-8506 GCA_036277895.1 Polyangiales bacterium | reverse complement strand
GCTCGCCGAGGTCCTCACGCCGGTACTTCACGTCGCGGCCGTCGAGCATCACGTAGGTGATGCCGCCCTCGACCGTGCGAACCTCGACGAGGTCGCCGTTGAAGGCCTCCTTCTCGTAGTCGTTGCGCAGCTGCATCACGCGATCACCCGGGCGCGGCTCGCCGTTGCCGCTGCGCTCGCCGGGGTTGAGCTCGCCCTGCAGGAACTCGTTCAGGCGCTCGGTGCCGAGCGGACCCTTGCGCATCGGCGACAGCACCATCACGTCGCGCTTCGGGTCGATCCCGTAGGCGATCGGCAAGCGCACCATCATCTCCTTGAGCCGCGCCAGGGTGGTCTCGGGCTCACGCGTGCGCACCACGAACAGATCCCCCGTGCCGCGCGTGCCGCTCGGCGTGGGGTCCGGCACGCGACCGGCCAGGATCGCGTGCGCGCCGGCCACGATCTTGCTCTCCTGCGCCTGCCGAAACACCGTGCTCAGCCGCACCACGCGCGCCACGCCGCTGTCGATCGTCGCGCGCAGCACCTGGCCGGGACCGACCGGCGGCAGCTGATCGACGTCGCCCACCAGCACCAGCGGCACGTGCAGCGGGATCGCCGCGAACAAGCGCTCGGCGAGCTGCAAGTTGAGCATCGACGCCTCGTCGACCAGCACCAGGTCACCCTCGACGGGAGCGTTGCGGCCACGCTGAAAGCGTGCGGTCGCGGGGTTCCACTCCAGCAGGCGGTGAATGGTGCGCGCTTCGCTGCCGGCCGCTTCGCTCAGGCGCTTGGCCGCGCGTCCGGTGGGCGCACACAGCACGATGTCGTGCCCGGCCGCGCGGTGGGCGGCGACGATGCCGCGCACGGTGGTGGTCTTGCCGGTGCCCGGGCCGCCCGTGATGATCAGCAAGCGCCCGCGAAAGGTGGCGCGCACGGCCTCGGCCTGTTCTTCGCTCAGGTCGCCAAGCTCCGACTCGTCGGGCGTGATGCGCGGCGGTTGATCGTGCTGCGCACGCTCGGACAACATGCGCGCGACCGCGACCTCCGCGCGGTGCAGCGGCGTGGCGTAGACCGCGTCGCCATCGCGCACCAGCATGTCGCGGCCGGTGAGCGCCTCGATCGCCTCCTCGAGCTTGTCCGGCGGGATGCCGAGCGCCTCGCCCGCGTCGGCGAGCAGCTCCACGGTGCTGTAGGAGTGGCCCTGATCCGCGGCCTGCGCGAGCAAGTGCAGCACCGCGCCCGCCGCGCGCCGCGGATCGTCCAGCGCCAGCCCCGACGCACGGCCGATCGAGTCCGCGGTGCGGAAGCCGACGCCCTCCACCTGCTCGGCGACCAGGTACGGGTCCGCGCGGATCACCTGCACCGCACGCTCGCCGTACTGCTTGCGCAGCTTGCGCGCCATCGCCGGGCCGAGGCCGAGCCCGTGCAGGTAGCTCATCAGCTCCGCCTCATCACGCCGCTCGCGTACGGCGCTGGCGATCGCCTGCGCGCGCGCCTTGCCCACGCCGGGCACGCTGCGCAGCTTCGCTGACTGGTTCGCGATCACGTCGAGCGCCTGCTCACCGAACTCGAGCACCAGGCGCTGCGCGAGCTTCTTGCCGATGCCGGGGATCAGGCCCGAGCTGAGGTAGCGCGTCATGCCCTCGCGCGACGACGGCAGCACCGGCGTGAAGGTGTGCACCTGGAAGCGGCGCCCGTGCGTGGGGTGGTCGACGAAGCGGCCGCGCACGCGCAGCGTCTCGCCGAGCTGCACGTTGCCGAGATCGCCCACGACCGTCAGCTCGGCGTTGTCGGCCTCGCGCAGGAAGCGCACGACCGAGAACGCACCGTCGCGCGTCTGGTAGATCAGCTGCTCCACCGCGCCCTGGATGATCTCTTCGCGGGCAGGCGGAGGCAGCAAGCTCATGGACCGTCCGCGCCGGGTGTGCAGCCGCCGCGTGCGTCGAGCTCCCAGGCCGCGCCGCGCAGTGCGTCGCCGACGCGGCGTGTGCACTGCCCCTCGACCAGCGGTGCGATCGTGCGCGCCCGGGACAGGCGGCGCCCGCGCGCGTCGCGCAGGAACAGCTCGCCACCGGCATTGGCGAGCCCGAGCGCACCGGTCAGCGGGACCACCTTGGTGCCGCTCGGCAGCGCTCCGTCGTTGGCATCGCGCGCATCGAAGTCCGGCCCGACCAGCAACACGCGCTCGCCGGGCGCCAGCGAGCTGGAGGTCGCGATCGTGCGCCCCTTCTCCGTTGCATCCGTGCTCAGCGTGAAGCCCATCAGCGCCACCGTTTCGGTGCCGAAGTTTAGCAGCTCCACGTACTCCTGCGCGGGCTCGGCGCCGAGCGGGTCCGGCCGCAGCTCGTCGAGCGTGACCTCGGCGAGCGGCGTGAGCTCGAACGAGAGCGAGAGCTCGCGCACGTTTCCGGCCAGATCGCTGAGCCGGAGGTTGGCCACGCCCTGAACGTCCTTCGGTGTGAGCGCGAGCGCGAAGGCACCCGCGTAGCTGAGCGTCATCGCGCGCTGGTTGCCCGCGAGCAGCGTGACGAAGCACGGCTCGTCGCTGCGTCCGTGAACGACCAGCTGGCGATCGTCACTGCGCACGCAGGCGCCGCCCACCGCACGCTCGTCGATGGCGCACGCCACCGTCATCAAGGTGGGCGCGTCGCGATCCGGCGCACCCGCGACCTCGAACGACGCGCGCTGCGCCGGGATCGGTGCACCCCCGGGCGTGAACAGGCCAGCGTCGAGGATCAGCTCGTGGCGGCCTTCCCGCAGAGGTGCATCCGGCGTCAGCCAGGCGCAGTCCCCCTCGGGCAAGCCGTACGCGCCGCAGCGCTCGACGCGCGCCTGGAAGCCCTCGAGGTGCAGCGCGGAGGTGAGCGCTCCCTGCACGTGGCCGTCGAAGCGCACCAGCACGTGGCTGAGGTTGGGTGGCACGCGGCCGCCGTCGCCGGGCGCGCTCTCTACCCAGCGCGCACCGAGCGCGGGGCTGTCGGAGACCGAGAACGAGAACGCACGCGGCTCGCCGTAGGGCCACACCAGCGTGTATCGACCCGGCGCCAAGGGCTCGGCCGGATGGCTGCGCAGCGCGTGCGGCGCGCGCTCGACCTCGAGCATCACGAGCTGGGACGCGAGGGCCGCGTTCGGGCGCGCGAAGTTCAGCCGCGCGAGCAGCGACGCGTCCACCAGGCCGCGCATCAACAGCGGCTCGGCGTCGTCCGGGGCCCCCGCGAAGGACAGCGACAGCTCCAGATCACGCGGCGCCTCGTCGCTCGCCGCGAACCCGCCGGCCAGATCGCTCAGCCGCAGCTCGACCGGCGTGGAGGCGCCGTCCGGCTCCCGAAAGCAACCGACGAGCAAACACAGCAGCAGAAGTCGCATGGCCGGCTATCGGCCGGGCCCCACGCCGGGTTGCTCACGGATCCCACGGCGTGATGCACGCCTCGAACAATTCTTCCGCGGTCTGGCCGGCGTTTGGATGTTGCAGGATGCGCACGCCCTTCACCTCGAGGCCGAGGATCACGGTCAGCACGGAGCTGAAGCGATCTGCGATGCCTGCGAAGTCGTCCGGGGTCGCGGCGTGCACCACCAGCGCGAGGCGCCGCTCGGAGGCCGCCCCGAGGAAGTCGGTCTGGCGCAGGCGCTGAAACAGCAGCTGCATCCACGGCGCGGCCACCCCGCCGACCGGCGGCGTGACCTCGGCTACCGCGAGCACGAGCTTCAAGCTGTCGAACGAGGCCTGCACGACGCTCGTGCGCAGGTGCGCGAGCAAGCTCGCCGGACCCGGCAGGCCCGTGCCGGCGAACCACTCGGGCGTCGCGCGCCTGCGCGCGGCCTCGTGCACCGCGCGCACCAGCCGCTCGGGCTCCCGCACCTCGCGCGTCCCCAGCTGCGCCAGCTGCTGCAGCCAGGGTGGGGTGGACGCGCGCGCGTCGTCGATCAACGCGATCACCGGCGTGCCGGCGTGCTGGCGCATCTGCTCGATCTCGGCCGCGGTCGCGCGCGACAGATCTACCATCGCTACGTCCGCCTGCTCGCGCGACAGATCCGCCAGCGAGGCCACGCGGGTCACCTCGGCCTGGGCGCCGCGCAGGTACGGCTCGACCTGGTCCAGGTCATCGCCGACCAGCGCGATGCGCAGGCCACGGATGCGATGCAGAGGCACGCCCACCGCCTCCAGAGAGCCGAGCAGCGCGTCGCTCACGATCGGCTTCACCAGGTAGTCGGTCGCGCCGAGCACCAGCGCACGCGCAGGCTCGTCCGCCACGGAGCACACGATCACCGGGATCCGCGCGGTGACCGGCGAGCGCTTGAGCTGCGAGAGCAGGCCCCAGCCGTCGAGCCCGGGCATGTGCAAGTCGAGCGTGATCGCCGCGGGCGACAGCTGCTCGGCGAGCTCGAGCGCCTTGCTGGCGTCGTGGGCGATCACCACCGGCAGGCCGGCCGTGCGCAGCGTGTTGGCGATCAGCTCGGCCGCGCGCGGATCGTCGTCGACGATCAGCACCGGCGACTCGGCCGGCGCGGCGTTCAACGGGTGCTCGGTGTCGCGCCCGCTACGGCCGCCGAACGCGGGCAGCTTGACCGTGAACTTGGAGCCCACGTCGGGCTTGCTCTCGACGTGGATCGAGCCGCCGTGCAGCTCGACCAGGCGCTTGGTGAGCGCGAGCCCGAGGCCCGTGCCTTCGACCTTCGGCCGCGAGCTGTCCTCCACGCGCTCGAACTCGCGAAACAGCCGCACCAGATCTTCCGCGCGAATGCCCACGCCGGTGTCGACCACCGCCAGCTCGAGCCGGTCCTCGACCAGCTCGGCGCGCAGCGTGACCTTGCCGCCCGAGGGCGTGAACTTGATGCCGTTCGAGAGCAGGTTGAACAGGATCTGCCGGAAGCGCATCTCGTCGACGAATAGGTCCGGCAGCTCCTCCTGCACCTCGTGCAGCAGCACGACGCCCTGCTTCTGGGCGAGCGGCTGCACGCTGCCCTGCACCGCGTCGATCACTGACCTCGGGGCGACCCACTCGCGCGCGAGCTCCATGCGCCCGGCTTCGATCTTGGACAGGTCGAGGATGTCGTTCACGAGCGCGAGCAGGTGCCGGCCGCTCTGCACTACGTAGCCGACGTACTCCTTCTGGCGCGCGGTGAGCTCGCCGAAGATCTCCTGGTCGAGCAGCTCCGAGAAGCCGATGATCGCGTTCAGCGGCGTGCGCAGCTCGTGCGACATGCTGGCCAGGAAGCGCGACTTGTAGCGGCTCTCCTGCTCGGCGCGCTCCTTGGCGCGCGCGAGCTCCGCGCTCTGCGCCTCCATCAAGGCATCGAGCCGCTTGCGCTCGCTGACGTCGCGAAACGCGATCACGCCGCCGCGCACGCGCCCACGATCCGTACGCAACGGGCGCGCGGAGATCGCGATGTAGGCACCATGCGGCGCGTGCGGCGTGCGCACGAACATCTCCACGTCGTCGAGCGACTGCCCGCTGAGCGCGCGTGCCAGCGGCATCTCGTCGGGTGCGATCGGCGTGCGGCGGTCGATCCGGAAGAAGCCGTGCTCGGGGCCCCAGTGCAGCGGCCTGCGCATCAGGGCCTTGTCGCCGAGCAGCTGCTCCGCCATCGGGTTGGACAGGATCAGCTGGCCCTCGGCGTCCGCCACCAGCACGCCGTCGCCGATGTTCTCCAGGATCAGGTTGAGCTCGACCGTGCGCGACTCCAGCTCGCGGTTGCTGCGTACGATCTCCTCGAACGTCGACACCAGCAGGTCGAGGATCTGCTCCTTCTCGGAGGTGATCACGAACTGCCGGCCGAGGAACATGACCTCGACGCCGAGGTGTAGCCGGCGATCGCGCTTGCGGTTCTCGAGGATGCTGTGCACCCGCTCGAGCAGGAACGTCTCTTCGTAGGGCTTGGTGATGAAGTTGTCGGCGCCGCACTCGAGCCCGCGCAGGATCGCGATCGGGTCGCTGCGCGAGGTGAGCAGGATGACCGGGATGTGGCGCATCTCCGGCGACGCCTTGATCTTCATGCACAGCTCGAAGCCGGACATGTACGGCATGTTCACGTCCGACAGCACCATGTCGAACGGCTGCTGCGCGCACGCGTTCAGCGCGCGCTGTCCGTCATGCACCACCGCCACGTCGTAGCCTGCATTCGAGAGTCGGAAGCGAAGCTCTTCGGCTTGGGTAGCGCTGTCCTCGACGATCAGCAGGCGCGTCATTCTGTCGTCTCCAGACCGACCATCTCACTCAGCTTCGCCGCCACCAGCGAGATCGGCAAAACATGATCGACCAGGCCGGCATCGATCGCCGCGGCCGGCATCCCGAACACGGAGCTGGTCTGCTCGTCTTGGGCGATGATACGCCCACCCAGCTCGCGAATGCGACGGAGTCCGTCCACTCCGTCGCGGCCCATGCCGGTCAGGATCGCGGTCGCGGCGTGACGACCGTAGGCCTGGGCCACGCCGTCGAAAAGCACGCTTGCGCTGGGGCGGAAGCCGTCGACCGGTGGCGTTGTGAGTGTGCGGACGGTGAGCGTCGACGTGATGCTGAGGTGGCGGTCTTCGGGTGCGATGTAGACGTTGCCGCGCTCGATACGGTCGCCATCCTCGGCGATCCGCACGTGGAGCCGACAGCTCATGTTCAGCCACGCGACGAAGCCCGGCAGGAAGCCCGGTGACAGGTGTTGCACCACGAGGACCGGCGCCGGGAAGGTGTAAGGCAACGCGTCCAGCACGCTGCGTAGCGCGGCCGGCCCACCGGTCGACGCCGCCAGCGCGACTACGGTGGCGATCCCGCGCCCGTTGTGCCCGTTGGTCGGGGCCGGGGGCGGGCTGCTCGGGCGCTGAAACGCCCGCAGCCGGTGGCCGACCACCTTCACCGAGGCGAGCGCGCGCACGGTGGCCAGGAAGCGCGCGCGGCTGAGCTCGAAGTCCGGCGCGGTCGGACCGGCCGGCTTGGCCAGCGCGGTCAACGCCCCGGCGCGAATGGCCTGCATCGAGGCCGCCACGTCCGCGCTCTCCAGCGTGGAGGACACCACCACCACCGGCGTCGGCATCTCGATCATGATCTGCCGGGTCGCCTCGTAGCCGTCCATGCGCGGCATGCGGATGTCCATCGTGACCAGATCCGGGCGCAGCTGGCGCGTCAAGTCGACCGCCTCGCGCCCATCGCGGGCCTGACCGATCACGCGAAAGTCGGGGTCGGAGTCGAACAGCGAGACCAGCAGCTCGCGCGAGGTCAGCGAGTCTTCGACGACGAGCACGCGGATCACGACAGACCTCCGAGCACCTCGAGCAGCACGCGATGATCGAACGCGCTCTTGCCGAGGTAGGCGTTGGCGCCGGCCTCCAGCCCGCGCAGCTTGTCGGTCTCGCCCTCGAGCGAGGTGACGAGCACCACCGGCGTGCGCGCGAACTTGGGGGTCTTGCGGATCTGCTCGGTGAGCCCGAAGCCGTCGAGGTTCGGCATCTGTACATCGCTCACGACCAGGTCGAACGGCTGCTCGTGGAGCAGCTTGAGCGCCTCCATGCCGTCGCGTGCTGCGGTCACGTCGTAGCCGCCTTCCTCGACGATGCTCTTGATCAGCGCGCGCGTGGTGATCGAGTCGTCGACCACCAGCACCCGTCGCTTCTTGGTCACGGGTGCAGCGAACAACGCGCCTTGCGGGCGCACCTGCGCGAACGCCGCGCGGGCGAGCTCGCTGCCGTTGAGCACCAGCGCGACGCGCCCGCGCGCGAGCACGCTGGCGCCGCTGACGAAGTCACCGCCTGCCACGCGCGCCGGCAGCTTGTGCACGATCGACTCGCTCTCGCCGAGCAGCTCGCCGACGATCAACGCCACCGAGCGGCCCGCGTTGGAGAGCACCATCGCCTGCGCCTGCTCCCCCGCTGCGCGCGCGCGATCCGGCAGGCCGAGCAGCTGCGCGCACGACACCAACGGCACCAGCTCGGACTCCGCGCGCACCAGCTCGCGGCCGCCGATGTTCAAGATCTGGTCGCCGCGAAAGCGCAGCACGCGCACGGCGTGCGAGGTGGGCACCGCGTACGGCTCGGCGGCGACCGTGAAGTGCAGCGCGCGCAGCTTGCTCAGCGTCAGCGGCAAGCGCAGCACGAAGCGCACGCCCTGGCCGTCGCGCGTACCGATCGAGACCGTGCCGTGCAGTGCCTCGATGCTGCGCTTGACCGCGTCGAGCCCGACGCCGCGCCCGGAGATCTCGGACACCGTGTTCTCGGTCGAGAGCCCCGGCACGAACACGTAGGCCGCCAGCTCGTCGTCATCGCCGACCTCGGGCAGGCCCATGCGGCGCGCTCGATCGCGGATCTTCGCCAGGTCGAGCCCGCGGCCGTCGTCGCTGACCGTGAGCTCGACCAGCGAGCCACGCAGCTCCGCGCGTATCTTCACGGTGCCGGCGCGCGGCTTGCCTCGACGGACGCGCTCGTCGGTGCGCTCCAGGCCGTGGCCCACCGCGTTGCGCACCAGGTGCAGCAGCGGATCGCGCAGTCGCTGCACGAGATCGCGATCGAGCTCGACCTGGTCCCCCTCGAGCAGCAGCGCAGCCT
>DASUME010000502.1:0-9326 GCA_036277895.1 Polyangiales bacterium | reverse complement strand
GCGAAGGTCTCCGACGCGGGCGTGAGCGCACCGGTGAACGCGCCCGAGCAGCTCGAGCTGCAGCCGGCCGAAGACGAGCCCGAGAGCGAGACGCCTTCGGCGCCGAGCGAGGCGCCCACGCTGGAGCGCATCGTGCCGCAGGCTCCGGCCGAGCCCGCCGCGCCGCCCGCGAAGTAGCGCTACTCCGGCTCGTACTTCTCGATCACACGCGCGGGGGCGTCGACCTTGTCCGGCCACGGCACGCTCTTGCGGTCGGGCTTGGCCAGGCGCCAGCGGTCGATCACGTCGTGCACGAAGTTCAGCTTCTTGATCGCCTGCGCGCTCAGGATGAACGGGTACGGGTCCGCCAGGCCCATGCTGCGGTTGAGGCTGTTGAGCGTGAGCGTGACCTTGATCCAGGCGTCGATCACGCGCGGGAAGTCGCGGTCGTGCAGCTCGCGCAGGTTCACGCGTGGTGAGGCGAGCGCTTGCTCGGGCCGCTGCTGTACGACCAGGCTGTGCGCGCGCCCGGTATCGAGCGTGTCGAACATGTGCAGGTAGTGCGACCAGGTCTCCGCCCAGTCCTCCCACGGATGCATGGTCGCGTAGGCGCTGACGTGCTTGCGCGACCAGTCGGGCGGCGGCCCCTTCTCGTAGTGGCGCTTGGCAGCCTCGGCGTAGTCCTGGCGCTCGTCGCCGAACAGCGCGCGGAACGGTCCGAGCCACTCGGTGTCGCGGATCAGGCGATCCCAGTAGTAGTGCCCGACCTCGTGCCGGAAGTGGCCGAGCAACGTGCGGTAGGCCTCCTTCATCTCCTTGCGGACCTGCTCGCGGTACGGGTCGTCGGCCTCGTTCACGTTGATGGTCACCATGCCGTTGGCGTGGCCGGTCAGCACCATCTCGCGGCCGAGGTCGCCCTGCGACAGGAACACGAAGGTCAGCCCGTCGCGCGGTCGCTCGGCGCGCGACTCGATCGGCAGGCTGAGCTGGTCGAGCGTGCAGACCAACCTTCGCTTGGCCTGCTCCAGCTTGAACCAGCGCTCCAGTGCCTCGGGCACCTCGAGGTCGGGCATCACGGAGGTGAGCCGACAGGCCCGGCAGTAGGTGTGCGGCTCGCTGGCCGGGATCATCCAGTTGCAGGCCGCGAACTCGACCGCGTTGCGGCATGCGCGGTAGCGCGAGCCCTCGGCGGCAGGCGTCAGCGCCTCGTACTGGTCACCGCGGTCGCCCGCGGGCACGGTCTCGTCCTTCTCCAGCGCGCTCACCAGGCTGTGGTCCGGGAGGTAGCCCAGGCGGTGTCCACAACGCGTACACTCGACGTTCTCGAAGAACACGATCTGCGCGCAGGCCGAGCAGGAAAAAAGGCGCATGCTGTAAGGTTGGCACGCGCACATGGCACGCTAGCGCGCGGCTCGAACTAGGCTCGGTGGACGCGCTACTGCTGGGTCTACTGATCCAAAAGCCAGCTGGGAGTTTCGTCTCTTGCGCGACGTCACGCGTGTCTAGAGACGTTGCGCACGAGGGCGCGTTGGCTGTTCTTCGCGCGCGTAGCATCCTGCGGCTTCGCATGACTGTCTCGTCCCGCTGGGCGCTCCTCGCGTCCGACTGCACCACGCTCCCGGACCTGCGCTGTGTGCTCGCGCTGGCTGGCTACCACGTTCAGAACGTGTACTCGGTCGACGCCGCCAACGAGGCGATCGCCGAGCGCACGCCAGATCTGATGGTGGTCGGCCCCTTCCGGAACACCGGCGGCGTGTACACGCTGCTGCGCACGCTGCACCACCTCGACGCCGAGCTGGTGGTGGTGAGCACGGACATCGACACGATCGCGTTCGCCGAGCGCTTCCAGATGCGCGTCAGGACGCCGGCCCAAAAGGCCTACTTCGACACTCCCGTGCTCCGCACCCTCGCGCTCAACTAGTAATTCACGCGGTCGTAGACGTCGTCGTGAGCGTGGACGTGGACGATCCCTCAAGAACAGCTGGCAGTCGTGTCTTCGCGAACGGGAGCGCTGTGCCCCGCGATCGTCCATGCTCACGACAACGACCACGTCACCGGGGCAGAGCGATCGGGGTGCCGGCTTCGAGGGCCCGCAGGGCCGCTTCGGCGTCCTCGCAGCGGCGTACGTGGCCGTGGGGATCGGCGAGCTCGATCACCTCGTGCAGCAGCTGCTTGGCGCGCGCCTTCTCTTCGCGCTTCTGCGCGATGATCGCGAGTAGGTACTTGCCGATCACCAGGTCCAGCACGTAGCCGCGCTCTTCGGCGTATTGCACGGCTTGCGCCATGCGGGCGTAGCCCTGCTCGGAGTCGAAGCGCAGGGCGTCCAGGAAGCCGAGCAGGCAGACGTTGCGCCACTGCAGGCGGGCGAAGCCGTGCTCGGTGGCCGCGTCGTAGCTCAGGCGTAGCGCAGCGAAGGCGCGCTTCTCTTCGTCGGCGCGCAACAGCAGGCTGCCCAGGTGGTGCGCGTAGACCGCCGTCTCGTGCGGGAACGAGTGCTCGCGCGCGAGCTCGAGCGCCTCGCGCGCGGACTCTGCCGCGGCTGCGAGATCGCCCGTCGCCTCTTGCACCAGCGCGCGCGCGCGCAGCAGCTCCATCTGGAACAGCCGCGACGGATGGCCCGCGGCGAGCCCCTCCAGCCTCACCAGCGCGTCGCGGGCGCCCACCACGTCGCCGAGCGCCGCGAATGCGGGCGCCAACAACAGCAGCGCGCGCAGCTCGCTCGGCACGTCGCCGCTCTGGTGCGATGCCTCCAGCGCCTCGCTCGCGAACGGCACCACCAGCTTGTACTCGCCGTTGCGCGCATGTGCGTCCGCCGCCGCCAGCGCGATGTCGCGCTGCAGCTTGCGATCCTCGAGCCGGCGCGCGACCGACTGCGCGCGCTCCAGCCACAGCCGCCCCTCGCGAAAGCGCGACGCCTTGTTGAGCAAGCGCCCGCGCAGCATCGCCAGCCGCGCCAGCCACTCGTCCGCGCCCCACTGTTCGGCGAGCTCGATCGCCTGCCCGAGCACGTCCGACAGCCACTCGCCGGTGCGCGTGTGGTACGCGAGGTCGCCGATGCGCGCGTACAGACCGAGCACGCGCAAGCGATCGGGCTGCTCGGCGCGCGACAGCAGATCGATCACCTGCGTGTAGGCCTCGATCGCGGCCTCCAGCTGGTGCTCGCCCTCGTAGCGCGTGGCCGCCTGCGACAGGAACGCGATCGCGCGCTCCCACTGCCCGGCCTCGCGATAGTGGAACGCGAGCCGCTCGGCCACCGCCGCGGCGGGCGACAACGCTTCGATCGCCTGCGCGACCGCGGCGTGCAGCGCGGGTCGCTCTTCCAGTGGCAGCGCGCCGTAGAGCACCTCGCGCACCAGATCGTGCGCCGACGCGTACTCGCCCGGCCCGTCCTCGCGCAGGATGCCGCGCTCGGTCAGGTGGGTGAGCGCCTGACGGACCGTGGCCTCGTCCACGCCGGCCGCCTGCGCCAGCAGCTCCGGCGAGAAGCGCGGGCCGCAGGTCACCGCCAGCTGCAGGATCGACCGGTGCGCCGGCAGCAAGCTGCCCACGCGTGCCGCCACCAGACCACGCAGCGTGCGCGGTAGCTCCATCTGCGCGCCGCCAGTGATCAAGCGCGCCACGCCTTGCTCGACGGCGAGCGTGCCGTGCTCGCGCATCGCGACCAGCAGCTCCTCGACGAACAGCGGGTTGCCGCCGGTCTTGAGGTTGACCTCGCGCACCAGCTCGCCGTGCACCTCGGTCGCGCCGAGCCGGTGGCGCACCAGGCGCGCGACCTCTTCGTCGGCGAGTGGGCCGAGCGAGACGTGCTCGAAGCCCGGCAGCTTCACGAACGCCTCGGGCTCGCTGCGATAGGCGAGCAGCACGATCACGCGCGCAGCGATCGGCCGCTGCGCGAGCAGGCGCAGCAGCAGCGCGCGGCTCTGCGCGTCCATGAACTCGGCGCCGTCCCACACGAACACGGTGAGCTTGTCCTGCGCGAGCCGGTAGCCGATGCGCAGCAACGCGCGCTCGAGCGGGCTGCCCTCCTCGAACGGCACCTCGGCCGTGTACGGCCCGCCCAGCAAGTGCGCGATCGCGTTGCGCTGCTGCGCGGGCAAGCCCAGCAAGCGCAGCCGATCGATCTGCTCGGCGACGTGCTTGGCGGACTCGAAGTCCTCCAGCCCGAGCACCGCGCGCACGAGCTCCTGGATCGCGAAGAACGGGATCGCGGAGGTCTGCATCGAGCAGGGCGCGGTGTAGATACCGACGTCGTGCCCGGCATGGCGCAGCCGGCGTTCGATCTCGACGATCAGGCGCGACTTGCCGGTGCCGGCGTCGCCGTGCACGCCGAGCAGGCGCAGCTGGTTGCGGTTCGCGCTCGCGAACACCTCGCCGATCGCGCGCAGCGACTCGCGGCGTCCGATGAACTTGCTGACGCCCTCGGTGGGGCGGCGCTCGCGCTCGATCGCACGTGCCCCGTTGGCGAGCTCGGGCGAGAGCTCGAAGCGATCACTCAGCAGCGCGCACGCGGCAGGCGTGGCGAGCAAGTCGCCGACCTTGGCCATGCCGAGCCAGCGCGACGCCTCCGCGCGCAGCAGCCGCGCCTGGTCCGGCGAGGCGAGGCCGTCTCCGTCGAGCAGGATGCGCCCGCCGTGCAGCACCGACGTCAGCCGCTCGCGACCGCGCGCGCGCGCGAGCCGCAGCAGGCAACGCGCAGCGGCGTGCGCATCGCGACCGTCGACCGCGGCCAAGCCGAACACCAACAACGCGCCTTCGTCTTGCGGGCCGAACGGCTCGCCTCCAAAGCGTGCGGCGAACGAAGCCGCGTCCGCCGCAGACAAGCCGCGCAGCGTGAGCACGCTGACGTCCCGCCACTCCGGCCGCGGCGGCAGGCTGGGGCCCTCCAGCTGCGCCGGGTGCCCGCGCGGCGGCGTGACCGGCGACGGACCCACCGGCTCGACGAACACCTCCTTGAGCGGCGCGCTCGGGAGCACCTCACTCGGCGGACCGTCGAGCGGCGCCGTGGCAGCCACCACACCGAGCTCCTCCAGCCAGCGCGACAGGTCGAGCGCGCTGATGCGGCGTCCGCTCTCGTAGAGTTGCTCGATCAGCACCTCGTAGAGCTCGCCCGCGTTCGCATGGCGGTCGTCCGGGCGCGACGCGGTGGCGCGCTCGATCAGCTGCTTGAGCGCGTCGCCCACCTCGAGCGAGTCCGTGGGAAGCACCAGGCTCGGCTCACGCCGGCGCGTGCCCGACAACGCCTCGAACAGGATCACGCCCAGCGCGAACACGTCCGCGCGCGCTCCGATCTCGGCGCCTCCGAGCCGCTGCTCGGGCGCGAGGTACGCGAGCTTGCCCGACGGCAGCTCCTCGTGCGGGCGCACCACCTCGCTGGCGCGCGCCATGCCGAAGTCGGTCAGCTTCACCTCGCCTTCGAAGCTGAGCAGCACGTTCTCGGGCGACACGTCGCGGTGCACGATGCCGAGCGGCGCCAGCTCCGCGTTGCGGCGGCGGTGGGCATAGTCGAGGCCCTTGGCCAGCTCGCTGACGATGTAGATCGCGAGCTCCGTGGGCACGCGGCGTCCGAGCTCCTCACAGCGCGCGAGCACGCGCCCGAGATCCGGGCCGCGCACGTACTCGGCGGCGATGAAGTAGCTGCCGTCCGTGCGCCCGAGGTCGAACACCTGTGCGATGTTCGCGTGCGTCAGCATGACCGCGACCTTGGCTTCCTCGATGAACAGCTCGACGAACCGGACGTTGTCGCTCAGCGAGTGGCGCAGGCGCTTGATGACGAGCACCTTCTCGAAGCCCTCGACGCCGTGCGAGCGCGCCCGCCACACCTCGGCCAACGACCCCTGCGCGAGGCGCTCGAGGAGCTGGTACTTGCCATAGACGAGGGGTGTAGGTTCCACGGGAGAGCAGGCTCGAAGGCAGTGGCGGGGCCCAAGGATACACCGCGCGGGCGTGCGGGACCTAACAGCTGCTCATCTCATTGTCACGCGGTCAGGAGGCCGCCGCCTCGAGCGCGAACTGTAGCTGGTAGAGCCGGGCGTATACCCCCTGGGCCGCCAGCAGCTCGGCGTGGCTGCCCTGCTCCACGATCTGACCATGATGGAACACCAGGATCCGCCCCACCCGTCGAATGGTGGACAGCCGGTGTGCGATCACGATCGCAGTTCGGCCTGCCAAGAGCTCGTCGACGGCGTGCTGGAGCCGAGCCTCGGTCTCGCTGTCGATGTTGGCGGTCGCCTCGTCGAGGATCAGCAGCTCGGGGTCGCGGTACAGGGCGCGCGCGAACGAGACCAGCTGGCGCTCGCCCGCGCTCAGGTTCTGGCCGCGCTCGGCGACGCGCATGGCGAGCCCACCGCGGTTCTCGAACAGGTGGGCCGCGGACGCGCGCAGCAGGGCGGCCTCCGCGCGCACGCGGTCGGGCTTCGGGTCACCGAGCGCCACGTTGGCCAGCAGGTCTCCCGCGAACAGGAAGACATCTTGCTGCACGACCGCGAAGCGCGAGCGCAGCGCGTCGCGCGGGTAGCTGCGCACGTCCCGGCCGGCCACGCGCACGCTGCCGCCCTCGACGTCGTAGAAGCGCTGCACGAGCGAGGTGACGGTGCTCTTGCCCGCTCCCGTCGCGCCGACGATCGCGACGGTCTCGCCGCGCGCGATCGAGAACGAGACGTCGTTTAGGATCGGGTTGCCCGTGGGCTTGTAGCGGAAGGTGACGTGGTCGAACTCGACCTCGGGAGCCTCGGGCAGCGGCAGGGGCAGGGGCAGGGGCAGGGGCAGCTGAGGGGCGTCGAAGTCGGTGACGTTCAGCAGGCCGAAGACGCGTTCGGCGCTCGCGAGCGCGGATTGGATCATCGTGTACTTCGTGCTGAGGTCGCGCACGGGGACGAAGAACTGCTGGATGTAGGCATAGAACGCGATGAACGTGCCCTTGGTGCGCTCGGCCGAGATCGGGTCGCCGAGCAGCTCCAGGCGGTTGGCTGCGTACCAGAGCAGCAGGCCGACCGCGATCGTGGAGATCGCGTCGACGGCGGAGAACAACAGCGCGTCGTTGCGGATCGCGAGCCGGTTGGCGTCGCGGTACTCGACGTTGATGTCGCGGTAGGCCTCGGCACACTCGCGCTCGCGCGAGAACGCCTGCACCACCTGGATGCCCTGCACCTGCTCGTTCAGGAACGCGTTCAGCGAGGCGATGCGCGCGCGGATCTTGCGTTGCGCCACGCGCAGCTGGCGCCGGAAGAACTCGACCGCGATCAAGAGCGGAGGCACCGCGAGGAATGCCACCAGCGAGAACTTCACGTCCAGCAACAGCATCGACACCACGACGCCGGTCAGCAGCAGGAGATCGCCGATCGCGGTCACCGCGCCGCTCGCGAACAGCTCGCCCATCGAGTCGATGTCGTTGGTCACGCGCGTGACGATGCGCCCCACCGGCGTGCGGTCGAAGTGCCGGATCGAGAGCTTCTGGATGTGCGCGAACACGGCGCCGCGCAGGTCCGCCATCGTGCGCTGCCCAGCCAGCTGCATCGCGTACGTCTCGCAGAAGCTGGCCGCGAACCGGATCACCACGATGCCCGCATACGTGATCGCCACCTGCGCCAGCAGCCCCGGATCGCCGCCCAGGCCGGTGGCGTCGATCGCCTTCTGCAGCATGCGCGGCTGCAGCACCGCCATCAGTGCGCCGATCGGCATCAACAACAGCGCCGTGACGTACAGGCGGCCGTGCTTCCTGGCGAACGGGAGCAGGTCCTTGACCATCTTCCAGTCCACGCCCTGCGACGGCACCTCCTCGTGGAACTGCGCCAGCAGGCGCTCGGCGCGCGTGAAGCCCTTCACCGGCTGGGAGTTGCGCGTGCTCATAGCTGCGAGAGCTCCTGCTCCAGGCTCTGCCTCTTGTGCAGCTCGGCGTAGAAGCCCTTCTTGCGCACCAGCTCCTGGTGGGTGCCGCACTCGGCCACGCGCCCGGCATCCAGCACCAAGATCTGGTCGCAGCGTGCCGCCGCCGCAGTCCGTGAGGTGATCAAGATCAAGGTGCGCCCTGCCGCCGCGCGATCGAGCGCGTCGAGGATCGCGCGCTCGGTCTTGGCGTCCACCGCGCTCAGCGGATCGTCCAGCACCAACACCGAGGGGCTGTTGAGGAGCGCCCGGGCCAGCGCGACGCGCTGCTTCTGCCCGCCGCTGAGCTGCACGCCGCGCTCGCCGACCACGGTGTCGAGGCCGTCCGGCAGCGACTCCAGCTCGTCGAGGATCGACGCCTCACGCGCGGCCTCGCGCACGCGCTCCATGCCGTCGACGCTGTCGGCGTCATCGAGCGAGAAGCCGATGTTGCGGCCCACCGTGGTCGAGAACAAGAACGGCTCCTGCTGCGCGTAGCCGACCGCGCGCCGCAGCTCGCTCAGCTTCAAGGTGGTGATGTCCTGCCCGTCGAGGAACACGCTGCCCACGGGCGTGGGCAGCAGGCGCGCGAGCAGGCCCGCGAGCGTGGTCTTGCCGCTGCCCGTACGCCCCACGATCGCGAGCGTGCCGTCCTCGGGCAGGTCGAAGGAGACGTCGTCCAGAACCTTGCGCTCGCCGTACGCGAAGGTCAGGTGCGCCACCTTCAGCGCGCCGCGCCCCAACCTGCCCTGCACCCGCTCCACGGCGCGCGGCTGCGCGCTCTCGACGATGTCCGGCGGCGCGTCGAGCACCTCGCGCACGCGCGCATATGCCGCACGCCCGCGCTGCACGACCGAGAAGATGTAGCCGGCTGCCATCGTCGGCCAGACCAGCTGCGCGAAGTAGGCGTAGAACGCGAGCAGCGCGCCCTTCGACAGCTCCCCGCGATCGATCATCAGGCCGCCGCGGTACAGCACCAGCACCGTGCCCAGGCTGCTGATGCCGACCAACACCGGCGTCATCAGCGCGCGCAACGAGACCACCGACATCGTGCGCCTGAGCGCGTCCTGGTTCGCCTGATCGAAGCGCGCCGCCTCGAACGCATCCGCCGTGTACGCACGCACCACGCGCACGCCGCTCAGGTACTCCTGCGCGCGCTCGGCCAGCTTGCCGAGCACCTTCTGTTGCTCCTGGCTGACCAGGTAGAGCCGGCGCACGAACAGCCGCATCGTCAGCACGAACAGCGGGTACGGCACCAGCGCCCACAAGGTCAGCTGCGGCGAGATGGTCAGCATCAACGCCAGCGCGCTCACGTACGCGATCACCGCGTTGACCAGGTTCATGCTGCCGAAGCCGAGCAGCAGCCGCACCTGGCCGAGGTCGTTGGTGGCGCGGCTCATGATGTCGCCGGCGCGGTTGCGGGCGAAGAAGGCCGCACCGAGCCGGTGCAGCTGCGCGAGCAGCTGCGTGCGCAGGGTGAACTCGAC
>DASUME010000501.1:0-16598 GCA_036277895.1 Polyangiales bacterium | reverse complement strand
TGCGCTGCTGCTGGGCGCGCCGCGTGAAGCGACCTTGCAGGCGGCGCTCACCGTGGACGTGCTGCAGTGCATCGGCGTGAGTCTGCTCTCGCTGGAGTGGCTCGCGCTGCGCTTGCCAGACCGCCCGCTGCTGCGGGTCGAGCTCGCGTTCAGCGTGATGGTGGCGGCGTTCGTGCTCGCGCCGATCACCCCCCTTGTCGCAGCCGATGGGGCCCTACGCCCGCTGACGAACTACTTCACGACGCAGGGCGGCTCGCTGTTCCCGCTCATCCCCTGGTCGGGCTACGTGTTCGCGGGCTTCCTGCTCGGCTCGCTCGGCGGAGACCGGGCGCGGAGGCTCGGGATCGCGAGTGTGGGCTGCGCGTCGATCGGGCTGATCGCGTTGTCGATGGAGCGTGCTCGTCCGCGCGCGCTCAGCCCGGGCTACTGCTTCGTCAAGCTCGCTTGCGTGTTGCTGCTGGCGGCCGTGCTGGCGTGGACCGTGCGCAGCGTGCCGCCGCTGCTCGCTCGGCTCTCGCGTGAGACGCTGTTCCTGTACCTGAGCCACGTGGTGATCCTCTACGCCGACCAGGTGGGCCTGGAGCCACGGCTGCGCGACCGGCACGCGCCATGGTTTGGAATCGCGCTCGCAGTCCTGCTGATGGGGGTCTGCGGCGCCGGGGCGCTCGCCTGGCGCGGCCTGCGCGCGGGGGGTACAAAGGCCCCCGAATCTTAGCGATCGAGCGCGAAAAAACGTGGCCAAGCCGAAAATCAGTCCGCCCAAGAAGATCGACATCTCCGAGGCCGCCTCGCAGGTCGAGACCCCGCGCATCAAGTGGAAGATCATCGGCACCATCGCAGCCGGCTTCTTGGTGTTGTGGATCACCGCCGCGATGATGTACCCGGTCCTGTCGTACTGGGGCCTGGTGGTGGTCGGCATCCTGACCGTCGCCGCGCTCGGGCTCGGCTTCTACGTCTGGCGGCTGACCAGCAAGCAGAAGGACATCCTCGACATCATGCGCGGCGCGCAGGGGGAGGGGGGCCGCAAGGAGGCGATCGAGCGGCTCGCGTTGGGCGCCGACAAGGACGCCATGAAGGCGCTCGCGCGTGCGCAGCTGCTCGCGCAGGAAGACCCGCAGAAGTCGCTGGAGGCTCTGGAGGCGATCGACATCGAGAAGGCGCCGGCGCTGGTGCGCGACGAGGTCCGCTCGCAGCGCGCGATGATGTACCTGTTCCTCAACCGCCCCAAGGACGCGCGCCCGCTGGTCGATGAGATCAAGATCGAGCGCCAGCCCGACGTGAAGGCCAAGGCCAAGTACGCGGCCACGATCGCCGAGGCGTTCGCGCGCACCGGCAGCGCCGACGAGGCCAAGAGGCTGATGACCGAGTACAAGGCCGACGACCCGCAGTGGGCCGCCGAGGTCGGGCCGCTGCTCTGGCGCGCGCAGGTCTACACGTTCATGGCCACCAAGAACCGCGGGCTGGCCAAGAAGGCGCTCGACGGGCTGATCGCGATCGACCCGAACATGGTCGGGCCGTTCATCCAGAAGAACGTGAACCCCGATCTCCAGAAGCTCGCCATGCAAGCCCTCTCGGACGCCGGCCTCGCGCCGCGCCCGCAGATGAAGATGCGCATGAAGATGTGACTAGATCGAGATCGGGATCCACGTCTTCAGGCCGACCTGGACATCCGTGGCCGTGGTGTCTGGAGCCCAGTCGAGCGCGACGTCGGGGCCCATACCCACGCCCACGTGACTGTTGATCTGGTAGACGAGGGGCAGGAAGAGCCCGAAGTGCATCCAGTTCCTCGCGACCGGCGAGAAGACGGACAGGCCCCCTCCGATCTGGCCTACGCCCGGCGTCGTCGCTTGCACACCGAAGGACGGGGAGTCCTCGTTTCGACGCAGGTAGCCGACGCTCACGATCGGCCACAGGCTCAAGCGCTCGGCGAGCGGTAGCTCGTTGACGCTGGAGACCCCGACGTCGTAGCTGCGCTGGCGCAGGCCCCAGAACGATTGACGCGCATTGCGGTAAGTAAGGTACGCGCCGAGGCCGATCCGATCGCGCAGGAAGTACGCGACCGACGGGCCCAGGTTCACGTGCCAGTTGTCGTGGTTTTGCCACCAACCCCCGAGCTCGCCGGCGATCAGGAGCCGACCGCGACCGGACAGGTGCTCGGGCTGCGTCTGGGCGCTGGCGGTCGCTGCGAACACGGACATACAGAGCGCGATCATTTTGATCATGACGCTCGGTAACACGCCGATAGTTAGGCGCTTCCGAGTTCACCCCGAACACGAGAGGGTGCTAAAGCCAACGCGTGAGCGGAGCGAAGACCCCCTGGACCGTGCGCAGCATGGTCGCCTGGATGCAGGCCGACTTCGAGAAGCGCGGCATCTGGAGCGCGCGCCTAGAGGCCGACCTCTTGGTGGCGCACGCGCTCGCCGTGAAGCGCATCGCGCTGTTCCTCGATCCCGACCGGCCCTTGATCGAGGCCGAGCTGACCAAGATCCGCGCGCTGGTCGAGCGCCGGCGCGGGCACGAGCCGATCGCGTACATCCTCGGCGAGCGCGAGTTCTACTCGCGCAGCTTCGAGGTCAACCGCGACGTGCTGATCCCACGGCCAGACACCGAGACGCTGATCGACGCCGCGAAGGAGTACCTGCGCGAGGCGCCCGAGGGCAGGCTGCTCGACCTGTGCACCGGCAGCGGCGCGATCGCGATCACGCTGGCGCTGGAGAGCAAGCGCGCGGCGGTGGCGACGGACATCTCCGCCAAGGCCCTGGAGACGGCCCAACGAAACGCGCAACGCCACAGCGTCGAGCTCACGCTGCTCGAGGGCGACCTGTTCGCCGCGGTGCCTCCCGAGCCGTTCGCCTGCGTCATCATCAACCCGCCGTACATCCCCGCCGCCGACATCGCGGGCCTCGACGCCGACGTCCGCGATCACGAGCCGCGCCTCGCCCTCGACGGCGGCCCCGACGGCCTCGACTTCTACCGCCGCATCGCGCGCGAAGTCGGCCCGTACCTCGGCGGCGCCCTGTTCGTGGAGATCGGCATCCACCAGTCCGAAGCCGTGCAGGCCCTGTTCCGCGAAGCCGGCCTCACAGACGTGCGCGCCTACAAGGACCTGAACGGCATCGAGCGTGTGATCAGCGCGCGCGGCGCGTAGCTCTCAGCCATCGACCGCAGGGCGGAGCAGCCGCGGGATCTCTTGCCGGATGCGGCCGCAGTTCGCGCCGTCCGCGCGCAGCTGGTTGGCGAACAGCTCGGTGATCTCGTCGAACGAGCCGTCATCACGCAGCCCCAGCACGTGCGCCACCTCGTGCATCAAGATCTTGCGTGCGCCCTCGTCGCTTTGGCTGCCGCTCGAGAGCGCAGAGATCAACGCGTAGCCGGGGCGCGTACCAAACTGCGTGAACGCGATGCCCGCGGTCTCGAACGAAGTGAACTGACCGGTGTTGACCTTGCCCGTGATGAACACGTGCACGCCGGCGTTCCAGTTCATCGCCATGATGTAGCGGCGCATCAGCTCCGACCAGCGCTGGATGTCGCCCGGGAGGTCGGGCCACGACGGCGTCTGCTGGTTCGCATTTCCGAAGCCGATCTCGGCCGTCTCGAGGCCGTCGGGTTGGCGGATGAAGTCCACCGCCCAGAGCCGTGTCTGCACACGACAGGGCAACAGCAGCTCGTCGTACACCGTGGGCACCGGCGGCGGGTCGCCTGCCGCGACGAGGTTGCGCGTCAGGCGCGTGGTGTACTCCTTGTGCCAGTCGAGGTTCGACGAGACCGTCGACTTGCGCTCGATCACGACCGAGTACTCGTCGAAGACGTTGCGGATCTTCTCGGCCATCGCGAGCCGACCGGCATCCGAGTTCGCCATGCCGCCGAAGAAGCCATGGTTCAGGTTTCCGCGCGCGTCGGTGAAGACGTGCACGTGGATCGGGATCAGGCTGGTGTTGGGATCGAGCTGGACCGTGATCGTGTTCCGGACGCTGACGGTGGAGCTCCAGGTGGAGCCGTTGAGGAAGGGCGTGCGCGAGAGCGCCGCGATCGTCACCGGGGTGTTCGGCTCGAGGTTGATGTTGCCGAGCACGAACGGGAACGTGAACGGCTTGTCTGCGTTCGGCGCCGGCCGACTCCAGTACTGCGCGCACGCCGGGTCGCTGAGCGCCGAGCACTCGGGCGGCAGATATTGCCACGGCACGCTCGCTTTACTCAGCCCGGGTACGTAGACCTCGGAGCTGCCTCCCGGCAGGTTCGGGTAGGTCCAGACGGCTTTCTGCAGACCGTTGCTGAAGATGTCTTGGTCGGCCTCGAGCTCCAGCAAGGTGCCCACCGAGCCGCCCGCGGTGGCGTCCGCCCAGACCGTCTGCCGACTCGACGCGGGGCGGTTGCCATCGAGCGGCGCGGGATCCGAATAACGCCAGCGCTCGCCGTCGATGCGCTGCACGCCGAGGATGTTCGGGTTGTCGTGGAGCGCGATGGGTCCGTTTGCGCCCAGCCCATCGCCGTAGATCGTTGGGTCTGCATCACAGGCGAGCAATGCCCCGCACAGGCACGCCGCCGCCCTGATCGTGATCATGAAGTCCTCCGCAGGGCTGGATGCGCACGAGGCGCGCTGCCCTGCAGAGGTGGTTCGCAAAGGGCGGCAATCCGTGCACGCAATCGCCGCTGCGGCGCGGCGTTCACCCCAGCAGCTCACCCCTGCGCGTCGACCAAGCTCGCTTCGCGCCGGCGGGCGAGCAGGACGCGGACGTAGCCTTCGCTGAGGATCAGCAGGCCGAAGCCGAACCAGAACCAGCTCTCCACGCCGCGGGGGCGGCCGGCGCCGGCGGTGGCTACGCGCTCGCGTTGGGGCATCGGGCGGCGCACGGTGAGGTCGCTGTCGCGGGTGTCGGGCACGATCGTGAACGAGAGCTGGGTGAGCTCGCGCTCGGAGCGTTGGTCGAGTGCGGCCAGCGTGCGGTACACGCCGGGCACCGCGGTGTCCGTGATGCGCAGCGTGGGCTTGTCGAGCGCCAGGTCGATGCGCCGGCCGTCGGGCGTCATCAGGTACAGCGCGCGGGCACCCAGCGGAACGCGCGCGCTGAGCACGCTGCCGGCGGGGTGCGGGCCGCGAGGCAGCGCGTCGACTGCGGCGAGCCCGCGCACCAGGCCATGCACCAGCGGCAAGAAGCCGGGGGTCAGCGGCAGGTCACTCCAGTCGTCGTCGATCGTGGTCGCGAGCAGCGCCACGCGCCCGCGTCCGTGCCGACCCGCGACCACCAGCGGTGTGCCGTCGCTGAGCGTGAGCAGCGCCTTGCTGTCTTCGTTCGGCGCCTCCAGCAACACGCGCTTGGTGGTGCGCGCGGTCTCCAGCCCCGCGCCACCGCTCGGCACCAGCTCGCTCGCAGCGCCTGCCGCGACGCCGAGCGCGGGCGACACGGGTGCGCTGCTGCGCGGCAACGCGGGCAACAGCGCGCTGAGCCGCCCGCGGTACCCGAACGCGTCGAAGTTCTCGCCGGCCGCGATCAAGAGCCCGCCCCCGCGTGCGACATGATCGACCAGCCGCTCCGCCTCCAGCTCGCTCGGCGCGCGCACGTTCGCGAGCACCACCACGTCGAAGCCGTTGAGGTCGATCGCGGACAGGCCGTCCGCGTCGATGCGCGTCACGCGCGGGGCGCCGTGTTGCCCGTCGTCGAGGTTGAGCGCCAGCGAGATGAAGCGCAGCTCGTCGTCGAGCTGGTTGGGCGCGGGATCGCCGTCGACCAACAGCACCGACAGCGCGGCGACGTCGTCGAGCGAGAGCTCGCGCTGATCGTCGAGCGGCAGCGCGTTGTCGGTCTCGATGCGCGCGCCAAGCACACGTCCGCGACGCAGCGCGCGCCCATCCAGCGAGAACTCCACCGAGCCGCTGCCGTGCTCGATGCTCGCGCCCTGCTGCCCGATCGCCTTGCCGTCGAGCGTGACCACCAGCTCCACGTCCTCGCGCTCGGGCCCGCCGAGCACCACCGTCAGCAGCGAGGGATCGTCGAGCTCGCGGCCCTCGCTCAGCGTCATGCCGGCGATGTACGGGTTGCCGCGCGCGTCCTTGGCCTCGAGGCACTCGACGCGCAGGTGCGCGGCCTGGCTCTCCAGCGTGTCCGCACCGGCGTGCGAGGCGCAGTCGGTCAGCACCAGCACTTCCTTCGCCGACAGGCGACTGCCGCCGAGCTCGCGCAGGCCGAGGGCGAGCGCCTGCGAGAGCGCGGTGCCGCGTGCACCGAGGGCCTCCAGCTGGCCCAGCGCGCGCAGCGCGAGCGGCACGTCGTTGGTGCGCGCGACCAGGGTGCGCGGCTCGTTGCCGCCCAGGATGATCGCGACCTCCGACTCCGGCGCGAGCTCGTTCAGCACGCGCTCGGCCCGCGTGCGCGCGCCCTCGAACAACGACTCGTGCGTGCCCTTGCGCTGCATCGACATCGAGTCGTCGATCAAGACCGCCAGCGCGATCGGACGCTCGGTCGCGTAGCTGGCGACGCGCGAGAGGTAAGGGCGCGCCAGGGCCAGCGCGAACAACACCGCCAGTGCGATCCGTGCGTAGAGCAGCGGTCGATCGCGAAAGGTCAGCGTGCGCCTGCGCTTGGCGACTGCGCGCTCCAGCAGCGCGATGGTCGGCAACGCCAGCTCGCGCAGGGTGCGCTTCCTGACGCGGTGGATCCAGAGCGGGATGCCCACGCCGAGCAGGCCGAGCAGCGCCAGCGGCAGCCCTAGCCCCATCGCATGCCCTCGTCCGGCGCGAGCGCCTCGCGCAGGATCTCGTGCATCGGGCGCTCCATCGACGCCAACACGTAGCGGGCGCCTGCCGCCGCGCAGGTGGACTTGATGCGCATACGGAAGCTGGTCAGCTCGCGCGTGTACGCCTCGCGCAGCAGGCGTGGATCGGCCTCCAGGGCGGGTTCGCCCTCGGTGCCGGTGAAGCGCAGCGGCTCGCTGAATGGCAACGACAGCTCGTCCTCGTGCAGCACGTGCAGCACCATCACGCGGTGACCGCGCGCGGTCAGGCGATTCAAGCCGCGCAGCGCGCCCTCGTCGAAGTCGAGCAAGTCGCTCGCGATCACGAGCGCACCCTGGCGGCCCGCCCGCTCGCCCAGCTCATCGAAGGTCTGGGCGAGGTTGGTGCGCGCCGCGGCGGTGGCTGGCGTGGCGAGCACCTCCATCAACGCCCGCGCGTGCGCGTGCCCCCCGCGCGCCGGGATCAAGCGCGCCAGCTGCGAGTGAAACAGCGCCACGCCCGCGGCATCGCCCTGCCTCAACAGCACCTCGGCCGAGGCGCCGAGCAGCGTGGCCGCGAAGCCGATCTTCGACTGCACGAGCGCGCCCGTGCCGTAGGCCATCGAGCCGGAGATATCGAGCGCCATGATCGCGCGCAGCTGTGCCTCGTGCTCGAAGCGCTTCACGCGGTGGTGATCGCTGCGCGCGAAGGCGCGCCAGTCGAGCGTGCGCGGGTCGTCGCCCGGGCGGTAGTCGCGGTGCTCGGCGAACACCAGGCCGCCACCGCGCCGCCGGCTCTTGTGCAGGCCGGTGTGCAGCCCATCGACCACACCGTCGACCGCGAAGCGCAGGTGCTCGAGCCGCTCGACGAACGACGGATCGATCATCGAGCGAGCGCCGCCGTCACTCATGTGCGGACGGAGCGCGCCACGCTGGCGATGATGTCCGTGGGGCGCACGCCCTCGGCCTCCGCGCGGAAGCTCGGCACCAGGCGATGCCGGAACACCGGCCCCACCAGGGCGCGCACGTCTTCGACCTCCACCGCCACACGCCCGGCGAGCGCCGCGCGCGCCTTGGCGCCGAGCACCAGCGCCTGCGAGGCGCGCGGGCCCGCACCGAAGCGCACGTAGCGCTTCACTTCATCGGGCGCGCTCGCCTCCTCCGGCCGCGTGGCACGCGTGAGCGCCACTGCGTGCGCGATCACGTGTGGCGCGACCGGGATCCGCGGCACCAGCTCCGCGAGCTCGAGGATCTGCGCGCGATCGAGCACCGGCGACGGCTCGGGACCCGGCGCCGCCGTGGTGCGCAGCACGATCTCTTCCTCGTCGGCGCGCGAGGGATAGCCGACGTCGATCTGCAGCAAGAAGCGGTCGAGCTGCGCCTCGGGCAGCGGGTACGTACCCTCCTGCTCGATCGGGTTCTGGGTCGCGAACACCAGGTACGGCTGCTCCAGGGGATAGGTACGCCCGCCGGCACTCACGCGTCCCTCGGCCATCGACTCCAGCAGCGCGGCCTGGGTCTTGGGCGGCGTGCGGTTGATCTCGTCTGCGAGCAGGATGTTGGTGAACACCGGGCCGGGCACGAAGCGGAACGTGCGCTGGCCGGTGGCCGGATCTTCGTCGAGCACGTCCGTGCCGGTGATGTCGCTCGGCATCAAGTCCGGCGTGAACTGGATGCGGCTCGCGCGCAGCGAGAGCGTACGCCCGAGCGTGGTGATCAGCAGCGTCTTGGCCAGCCCCGGCACGCCCACGAACAGGCCGTGCCCGCGCGCGAACACACAGGTCAGCAGCAGCTCGATCACCTCGTCCTGGCCGACGATGCGCTTCTTCAGCTCGCGTGCGATCGCGCTCTTGGCCTGACCCAGCTCGCGCACGCGGTCGAGGTCGCTCTTCTCGGTGATCACCGGCGCCGGAACTTCGCGCGGCGCGATCGAGGGCACGGAAGGGAGTGGAGGCGGAGTGGAGATCGCCATGCAGCAACCGTCAGCGTACCGCCCTCGCCCCCGAAGGCCAAGTCTGGGTGAGATCTATTGCGAAGGGCGGCCCAGCGCCTGACAGGCGTCGCGCTCGCGGCCTCGCTCGGCGCCGTCTGCTGCCAGCTGCGCCAGCTGGCAGTGGGGCGCGGGGTCGAACGGGTTGAGCCGGATCGCCTCCTCCAGCGGCTCGCGCGCCTCGTCGTTGCGCGCGAGCGCGATCAGCGAGGCCCCGCGCAGCGCCTGCAGAGGCGCGTGGGAAGGGTGCTCCTTGAGCGCGGAGTCGAGCGCGGAGAGCGCACGCTCGGGCGCGTTGCCGAGCAGCGACGCGCGCGCCACCCGGGATGCAAGGATCGGGTCGGTGGGTGCAAAGCGGTGCGCGGCCTCGTACTCGCGCGCCGCGGCCAGCGTGCGCTGCCGGCCCCAGAGCAGGTCGCCCACGCGCAGGTGCTTGCGCGCCCGGCCCTCGGCCACGTCCAGCGACTCGTCCGCCTCGCCGCCCTCGACGAAGCGCAGCTTGAGCTCCTTGGACGCGGTCTGCTCCGGGCGCTCACGCTCGGTCAAGGTCGCGCGCCACTGGGTCTCCAGCTCGTTGAAGCTCTCGGACGCGACCTTGGCCAGCGCCAGCCGCGCGTCTTGCCCGCTCGCGAGCAGCTCGATCGTGCGCGTCAGGCCCTGGTCGCCGAAGCGCTCACGAAAGCGCTCCAGGAACGTGACCACCTGCGCGAACGCCAGCGCGGCGTCTTCCTGCGACGGCAACATCGCGATCGAGGGATGCATGCGCTCGAACGCGATCAGGCGCTTGTCGCGCGCGGCCTTGAGCAGCAGGTTGTTGGTGGGCGGCGCGAGGTAGGCGCCCGGCGGCAGCCCGCGCCAGGTGCGCTCGAACAGCTTCGCGAGCCCCTCGTGGAACCACACCGGCGCGTGGTTCTTGCTCGCGTACGAGAGCGCCAGGTGCACCAGCTCGTGGTTGATGGTGTCGAGCCACGGGTAGCCGTAGAGCAGCGAGCGCGGCGACGCGACCATCAGCCGGTTCCACTTGCACAGCGCCACCGTGCCGGTGGTGCGGATGTGCTCCAGCGACAGCGACGACACCTCGGCCAGCGTGCGCGCGGACGGATAGAACTCGAGGCGAATCGGCGAGGGCAAGTGGATGCCGAGCTGGCTCGCGATCGCCTTGTCGGCGCGCTCCATCGCGTCGAGCGCGTACGGGATCAGCACGCTGTCGAGATCCTTGCGATAGCGGATCTGGTAGCGCCCGTCCGCGGAGCTCGCCTGCGCGAACTCGGACGTGATGTCGCGCGCGGCGCTCGCCCACGACAACAGCCGCCGCCACTCGGGCAGGCCCGGCGAGCGCGGCGCGTTCGCGATCGCTTGCTCCATGTCGCGCACGGCTTGCGCGTACTGGCCGCCGTAGAAGCCGAGCAGCCCGCGCTGGAAGCGCGCTTCGGCGCCTTCGGCATCCGCGCCGGCGAGCTGATCGAGCGCGCGCTTGGCGCCTTCGAGATCGTTGGCCTCCAGCGCGCGCACGCTGAGCTCGAGCGGGTCGTCCTGGGCCGAAGCGGTCGAACAAACCAGCACAAGCAGCCACAGCCAGCGCTTCATCGCAGGATCTCCTGGTAGTAGCGCTCGACCGAACGTTCGTACGTGTCGGGAGTGCCGGCGCGGCGCGCGTCGAGCACGCGGCGGCGTAGCTCGTTGCGGCGGCTGTCGCCTTCGTTCTGCGGGATCGCGACCTTCTCGTCGCTGGTGCTCTCGCGCCCCTCGCCGCGTCCTTCCCCCTGGCTGCGCCCGCCGCGCGAGGCCTTCTGCTGCTGCTCGATCTGGCGCGACACGTCGCGCAGCCGGTCGAGCGCCTCACGCTGCTGCGTGCGCGCCTTGCCGAGCTCGCCTTGCTCCAGCGCGTCTTGTGCGTCCTTCATCGACTGCGCCGCGCGATCGAGCCCACCCTGCATGCCGGCGGGGCCGTCCTCGCGCGAGGCCTCGGCCAGCTTGCCCGCGCGCTCGCCGAGCTGCTTCTGCGTGGGCGCCTGCTTCTGCAGCGCTTGCCGCTCGTCGGACGACAGCTCGTCCGGCTCGCCGGGCAGGTTCTGCGCGATCTCGTTGGCCAGCTTGGCGACGTCGCGCGCGAGCTCCTCGGCCTTGCGCGCCGCGGCCGGGCGCGAGTTGTCGTGGCCGGGGTACATGCGCGCGTCGAGCTTCATCTCGGCCGCCAGGGCCTGCAGGTCCGAGGCCGCGCGCTCGGCCATGTTGCGCGCCTCGCCCGCTTCCCCCTGGCGCAGCGCATCGTGCGCGTCCTTCAGGCGTTGTGCGGCGGTACGCTGCGACTCGGCGACCGCGGGCTGCATACGCGCCGCCTCCAGCTCGCGCGTGCGCTTCTCCAGCTGCTGGCTGCGCTGCGACAGGCGCTCGTTCTCGGCCTCGAAGGCGCGCTGCTCGGGGCCGCGCCCGCGCGCTCTTTGCGCCACGCGATCGCTCTCCTTGGCCAGCTGCTCCTGGCTCTCCTGCAGCTGCTTGACCTCGGCCTTGGCCTTCTCGAGCGCGGCGTTGCGCGGCGAGAAGCGCGCGTTGCCGAACGCCTCGCTGCCCCCTTGCAGCCCGCTCTCCAGGCTCGCCATGCGCTCGTCGAGCATGCCGAGCGCCTTCTCGGCGGCGTCGAGATCCCCCTGCGCGAGCGCGCGCTCCAGCTGCTGCAGCGGATCGTCGTCGGCGTCGCGGCGCAGCGCGTCGTAGTTTACGAAGTCGCCCGGCACGTCCGGCTCGGCCTGGCTCAGTCGCTCGCCGATCTCGTTCAGCTCGGCGCGCGCACGGTTGATCTCGGCAAGCAGCTCCGCGCGCTGCGCCGGGTCGTCGCTCTGCTTGAGCTGGTTGAGCAGCTTGCGCATGCGCTGGCGCGTGGCCGACAGGCGCGACAACGCGCCTTCCGCCGCCTCCAGCTTGGCGCGCCCGATCAGGTCGTTCAGCCAGAGCGCGTCTTCTTCCAGCTCGGCGACGGCCGTCTTGTCGACGCGCGCCCAGCTCTCGCCCCCGGCCTCCTCGCGCAGCAGGCGTGAGATGCGGCGGTTCATGTCGCGGATCAGGCTCTCGTTGGCGCTCGCGCCATCGCGCACGTCTTCGTAGCCATCGGCGAGCGCGGACAGTGCTTCGATCAGCTCGCGCGTCGCCTTCGCGGTCTTGCGCGCGCGCGCCGGATCGACCTTGGCCGCGTCGTCGTGGCGTGGATTCTCCAGCCGCTCGGCGAGCGCGTCGAGGGCGCGATCGCGCGCCGCCAGCAAGAGCGGCAGCTCGGGGCCTTTCTCGCCCTCGGCGTCGCCGATCCGGATCGTGCGCACGGGGGAGCGACCCACGTTTGCACCCCCGACGGCATCGCGATCGCGCGCCTCGATCCAGACCGCGAGCGTCTGCCCGGGCCGCGCGCCGAACGCCGCAGGCACCACGTCGGCGCTGCCCTCGTCGCGCAGCGTGGTGGTGCGCTCGGCAAAGCTCTGCACGCGCAGCCGGCGCTCGCGATTCGGGCCCAGCTGCACCACCAGGTCGACGCCGTCGAGCCCGTGATCATCCTTGGCGCGGTAGCCGAACGGCACGTGCTGGTTGGGCTCGGCCTCTTGATCCGTCAGCGGCGTGAGCAGCTCGACCACCGGCGCCGTATCCTTGTCGACGCGCAGCTCGCGCGGCTCGGGATCGCTGATCCAGGACGCGCCCATGCGCGCGCGCAGCTCCAGCTTTGCGCTCTCCTCCGCGGTCAGCGTGAGCGTGAGCGAGCCGTCTTCCTGGCGCCGCCAGGGCAGGGTGCGCTCGCCGAGCTTGAGCACGGCGCGCTCGACCGCGAGCCGCGGCTGCAGCGTGAGCTCGATCGACGCGCCTTCGGGCACCGAGAGCGAGCGCACCTGCGCCAGCTCGTCCACCTCGCGACCGCTCGCGGGCGGATAGCTCACGCGCGCGCGCAGCGAGCCCACCCACAGCCCCACCAGCGTGCCCTGGGCGTCGTGGGCGCCCGGGTGCAGCAGCGCGTAGAGGCCGGCGGCCGCGTCGTCGCGCTGGCTGATCAGCAGCGCCGACAGCAGCGCGAGCGCGAGCGCGCCACAGACGCTGCTCGCGTAGTGCCGTGGCGCGGGCACCACGGTGGAGAGCGGCAGCGCGCTCAGCTCCTGGGTGATGCCGTGGGCGAGGCTCGCGATCAGCTCGGGCGAGCCGTTGGGCGTACGCGCGAGCTCGGCCGCCGAGCGCGCCCGTGAGGAAAGCCCCGGGTGGTACGCGCTCAGCAGCTTGGCCTGGCGCGGACCGCGCAAGTCCTCGAGCGAGCCCACGCCCACCGCACCCGCCAGCGCCGTGGCCGCCAGGACCAGCGCCCAGACCAGGCCGGCACCCGTCAGCGACAGGCTGGGCCCGATCGCCAACGCGCCGATCAGGACCAGGAAGCCCGCCGTGCCCGCCGCAAAGGCCACGCCGCGCAGCAGCTTGAACCACAACACCCGGCGGCCCACCCGGCCCAGGTACTGCGTCAGCGCCCGGATCGCCGAGGGCAGCGTGAGCTCGGCAGATTCGAGGGCTCGCTGCGATTCAGGCACCCGCTCAATCTACACGATGCCCGGCAGGGACACGATCTCCCAGGCCACGCATCAGGAAACGGGCCTCACCTGATTGACCCTCCGGGTTTCCGGATGAAACTATGGCGCCGCTTTCCGGCCGACTAGCTCGGGCGGTTCATTCCATATCGGGAGGCCGCCTCCCACGACGAGTTCCAGCAATGACCTCATCCGTTTCTTCGAACGCGCACGCCGACCTCGCACTCGCGGTCTACCTCGAGCCGAACATCGAGGGTCGCCGCGTGCTGCTGCTCGGGGACGCGCAGGGCATCCTCGCCGATCGCCTCGATCGCCTCGCCAGCCAGCTCGAGATCATCGATCCGTCCACGCGCGAGCCTTCGCACGGCGAGATCCCCGAGCTGCCGTTCGACGACTTCACGTTCGACGTCGTGCTCGTGTGCGACGTGTCGGTGCTGCCGCAGCCTGTGGGTGGCGCGATCCGGGAGCTGCGCCGCGTGCTCGCGCGCGACGGCATCCTGGTCGCGGCGAGCTTCGAAGCGCGCGGTGTCGCACGCGAGCAGAGCGCGGCGCCCGGCCGCCGCCGTCGCCGCGGGCCGTCGCCGCAGAGCTCCCTGGAGAACCTGCTCGGCGCGGAGTTTCCCCACGTGCGTGTGCTCGCGCAGGCACCGATCGCCGGCTACGCGCTGGGCGAGCGCGACACCCAGGACGAGTTCGCGATCGATTCGTCGCTGGTGAGCGGCCAGCGCCGCGAGCCGGATCGCCTCGTGGGCGTGGCCAGCGACGTGCAGCTGCCGCTGGAGGCGCGGCTGTGGGTCGAGGTGCCGGTCGAGCCGAGCGCGCCGAGCGCGCCGAGCGGGCAGCTGATCGAGGAGCTGCGTCGCGCCGAGGACGAGGCGCGCGAGGCGCTGCACCGCGAGTCCGACCTGCTGCGTGAGCTGGAGACCGAGCGCCGTGCACGCCAGGAAGCCGAGAGCGTGGGCGAGCGCGCGCGTTCGTACGAGCGCAAGCTGCTCGCGGCCGAGGCGGACTACGACGATGCGGTGGCGCGCGTGCGCTACTTCGAGGGCGCGATCGGCGAGCACGAGGCCTCCACGCGCCACGAGCGCGAGCGCCGCGAGAACGCCGAGCGGGAGCTGAACGCGCTGAAGAAGGAGCTGTCGCACGCGCGCTCGAGCACGCAGCGCGACGAGTCCGAGCGCGCCGATGCACGCGCGGAGCTGGAGACCGCGACGCAGGAGATCGACCAGCTCGAGCAGCGTCTGGTCGGGCTAGGCAAGCAGCTGATCGAGCTGGAGCAGGACAAGCGTGAGCACGAGCAGACGGCGCGCGACCTGCTCGAGGAGCTGCGCCGGCTGGAGAGCGAGTCTACCGCCGCCGTCGAGCACGACGCGCGCGTGACCGAGCTGGAGGCCGAGCGCGACCGTGCGGTCGAGCGCGCGCTGGACGCCGAGGTCGCGCGCGAGGCGGCGCAGATGCGCTCGGACGAGCTGCGCGCGGAGCTGGAGACGCAGCACGCGCGGCGTACGATCGAGAGCCAGGACGAGGCCGGCCGCACGCTGCGCCACGAGCTCGGCGGTGTGTCGGCGGAGCTCAAGCGCACAAACGCGGAGCTGGCCAGGCTGCGCGGTGAGAACAGCGGGCTCTCGCTGCGCCTGAACGAGGCCGAGAACGCGTTGTCGGCCTCGCGCACGTCGGGCGCGCCGGACCAGGGCCGCGGCTCGTACCAGCAGCCATCCGACGAGCTGGCGCGCCAGCTGTCCGCGGCCGATCAGCGGCTGTCGGAGCTGACGCGCGAGCTCGAGGAGGCGGACCGCTTCGCCGAGCTGCACGCGGAGGACGCCGAGCGCCTGAGCGACATCGAGGCCGAGCTGGAGAGCGCGCGCGACAAGGTCGACGACCTGCGCCAGGAGCTGCGCGCGTCCGACGACGAGCTGCACACCGTGCGCGCGCAGCTGCGCACGCAGGCCGACGAGCTGGAGCGCGCGCAAAACGTGCTCGGCGAGTCCTCCCGCCGGGACGCCGAGCGCGACGATGCGCTGGCCGCGCTCGCGGATGCGCGCGCGATCCTCGCGCAGCTCGCCGGCGGCGTGGGGGCGGACGAGAACGACCACACCTCGATCGTGCAGGCGGTGCTCGCGAAGAGCTCGGACATGAGCGAGCGCGAGGCAGCGATCGACGCGCTGCGCGGCGATCTCTCGCGCCGGGACGCGCGGATCGCGCAGCTGGAGCGTTGGCTCAATGACGCGCAGGGCAGTGTGCCGCAGGACAACCCCGAGCACTGAGCGAGAACGTCGGGCAGAAGAGAGGCGAGTGCCGCTGGAGTGGGGTAGGCGGGCTCCGGTGGGGCGAGACTGAAGGGACCGATCACGCGCACGCGCACGAGGAGGACTCCCACTCCCGCAGCACCCGCCTCTTTGCTGCTCCCCGACTACGTGCGCACGCCGATCGCGTCCAGCTTGGTGATCGCCTCGGCGCGGAGATCAATTGCAGCCGCTGCCAGGTTCTCGCGCAGGTGCGCCACGGACGAGGTCCCGGGGATGCAGAGCACGTTTGGGGAGCGGTGGAGCAGCCAGGCCAGCGCGACCTGCATCGGCGTCGCGTTGAGTGAGCCGGCGACGGCATTCAGCTCGCGCGACTGCAAAGGCGAGAAGCCGCCGAGGGGGAAGTAGGGCACGTACGCGATCTCGTCGGCGGCGAGCCGCTCGATCAGCGCGTCATCCTTGCGCTGGGCGAGGTTGTACTCGTTCTGTACGCATACGATCGATGTCAGCGCGCGCGCCTCGGCGACCTGCTCGGCGCTTACGTTGCTCAGTCCAAGCTCGCGGATCTCGCCTTTTTCCTTCAGCTCGATCAGCACCTTCAGCCGCTCTGCGATCGAGCCCGGCCCAGCCACGCGCAGGTTCACCACGTGCAGCGCGTCGAGCCCGAGGTTGCGCAGGTTGCCGAGCACCTGCTCCACCAGCTCGTCGCGCGACGACGCGGGCAACCACTCCTTGTTCGGGCCGCGCTTGAACCCCACCTTCGTCACGATCGTGAGCTGGTCGGCGTAGGGGTGCAGCGCGCGCCGGATCAGAACGTTCGTGATCTCGGGCCCGTAGAAGTCGCTGGTGTCGATGTGATCGACGCCGAGCTCGACCGCCTCACGCAGCACGCGGATCGCCGCGTCCTCGTCGCGCGGCGGCCCCCACACGTGCGGGCCCGCGAGCTGCATCGCGCCGTAGCCGAGGCGCTGCACCTTGAACTTCCCGAGCGCGAACGTTCCGCCTAGCTGTGCCATGGGCGGGAAGTACGCACCTCAGGAACGGCGCCAGAGGTGATCGAGCACCGCCAGCTCGCCGTGGCCGGGGTGGTACGCGCGCTTGAGGGCGCCG